>JAIXSD010000096.1 GCA_027484885.1 Rubrivivax sp. | reverse complement strand
TCAATGGCCAGGGTGTACTGAATCAAGTCATTGGTGCCGACCGAAACGAAATCGACATGGCGCAAGATCAGCGGCAGCATCACGGCCGCCGCGGGAATCTCCACCATCACGCCCAGATCCACTTTCGTGAAGGCCTGGCCGGCATCGGTCAGCTGCTGCTGCACCTTCTTGACCGATTCCAAGATCTGCCGCACCTCGCCGAGATGCGCCACCATCGGAATCAGCAAGCGCACCTTGCCAAAAGCACTGGCGCGGTAGATCGCACGCAGCTGCTGGCGGAACATGCTGGGCTCGGCCAGGCTCCAGCGGATGGCACGCAAACCCATGGCCGGGTTGAGCACATGCTCGTGGCGCAGCTCGCTGGCACTCATGCGGTCGAGCGGTTTGTCTGCGCCCACATCCACCGTGCGGATGGTCACCGGCATGCCGCGCATGGCCTCGACCGCCGCCTTGTAGGCGATGAACTGCTCCTCTTCGCTGGGCAGCTCACCACCGCGGTTCATGAACAGGAACTCGCTGCGGAACAGGCCCACGCCTGTGGCGCCGGATTCAATGGCTCCGGCCGCGTCCGCTGGCAACTCGATATTGGCGTGCAGCTCGACGCGCTCGCCGTCCAGCGTCACCGCCGGCGTGTGGCGCAAGCGGGTCAGGCGGGCGCGCTCCAGCTCGCTCTGGCGCTGACGGAAGCGGTATTCCTCCAGCATGATGGGCGAGGGGTTGACGATCACCGCGCCAGCATCGCCGTCGATGATGACCCAATCGTCGTGGCGGATGAGGCGCGAAGCCTCGCGCGTGCCGACGACGGCCGGGATGTCCATGCTGCGGGCCACGATGGCGGTGTGCGAGGTCTTGCCACCGATGTCGGTGATGAAACCGTGGAACACACTGCGCTTGAATTGCATCATGTCGGCCGGCGCGATGTCCGCCGCCACCAGCAGCAACGGGTCTTCGCCGGCGAAATCACGCTGTACCACGCTGGCGGCATCGACCGGCGCATGGCCTTGCTCGCGCGCCAGGGCGCTGAGCACCCGCTCGACCACCTGCTCCAGGTCGGCCTTGCGCTCGCGCAGGTAGTCGTCTTCCATCTCGTCGAACTGCCGGGCCAGCACTTCCAGCTGGGCCGACAGCGCCCACTCGGCGTTGTAGTGGCGCTCGATGATCCATTGCTTGGTCGCACCGGTCAGCGCATCGTCATGCAGCAGCATCAGGTGGACATCGAGCAAGGCCGCCAGTTCATGCGGGGCGTCGCCGGGCAGGTCTTGCTTGAGGGCCTCCAGCTCGGCGGCCACCACATCGCGGGCTCGCAGGGCGCGCTGGATTTCCGATTCGATCTGCGCCTCAGCGATGAAGTAATGCGCCACATCGACCCGGCTGGACGCCACCAGCACCGCCCGGCCGATGGCCACGCCGCGCGAAACAGGGATACCAAAGACCTGGAAGCTCATGCGCCGACTTTAGCAGCGCCGACGGCTCAAGACCGGCGTCATCGAGACGTCATTCCAGCGTCACGGCCCCGTCATTGCGGCCGCCGAGCATGGCGAGGCCAACAACGAACCGCTCGAGGCCACCAATGAGGGATCTTCCGCTGCCCACGCTGCCCTTCTCCGATCTGCGCGCTCTGAAGACCGAGCGCCGCCCCGGCATGACGCCGCCAGCGGCCCTGCGCCCGGCGCCGGTTGCCGCGGCACCTGCGCGTCTGGACGTCAGCTGGGCCCGGCATGAAGACGATGTGCGCGAAGCCCAGCGCCTGCGCTACCAGGTCTTCGCCGAAGAAATGGGCGCCCGCCTGAGCGTGCCGGCCGGAGCACCGGCCCGCCACGACATCGACACCTTCGACGCCTTCTGCGAACACCTGCTGGTGCGCGAGGTCGATGCCCATGGTCGCATCGGCCAGGTGATTGGCACCTACCGCGTGCTGACTCCGGCCGCGGCCAGGCAAGCCGGAGGCTGGTACAGCGAAACCGAGTTCGACCTGACCCGCCTGCGCGGCCTGCGCGAGCAAATGGTGGAGCTGGGCCGCTCCTGCATCCACCCGGACCACCGCTCGGGCGGTGCCATCATGGCACTCTGGGGCGCGCTGGCGGAATTCATGATGCGCAACAAGCTGGACACCATGATCGGCTGCGCCAGCGTCAGCATGCGCGACGGCGGCCATTTCGCGGCCAGCCTGTGGAAGCAGCTGGAACAAAGCCATCTGGCCAGCATCGAGTGGCAGGTGCGCCCTCGCCTGCCGCTGCCGGTGGAAGAGCTGCGCCACGATCTGGTGGTGGAAGCGCCGCCGCTGATCAAGGGCTATCTGCGCTGCGGCGCCCGCATCCTGGGTGCCCCGGCCTGGGATCCTGATTTCAACACCGCCGATCTGCCGATGATGATGCGCCTGGCCGACCTGCCCTCGCGCTACCGCCGGCACTTCATGGGCGGCCAGTAAAGGCCGCCCGGGCGGGGCTCACTGGCCTTCGCCGAATTTGTCGTTGACCAAGGCGGTGATGGCGTCCTGAGCGGCTTGCTCATCGGCACCATCCGTCTCCAGCTCGACCTGCGAGCCCAAGCCGGCCGCCAGCATCATGACGCCCATGATGCTCTTGGCATTGACGCGCCGGCTGTTGCGGCTCATGAAGACCTCGCACTGAAAGCTGCCCGCCAGCTTGGTCAGCTTGGCCGAGGCGCGGGCGTGCAGGCCCAGTTTGTTGCTGATGGTGAGCGTGGACTTGATCATTGAAACTCAGGACTCCAAGGAAAAAAGGTTCACCGTCGGCATCGGTTTGAAGCGCCTGCCCTCAGGGCGCAGCCCCCGGTGTCTCGGACAACACAATGCCCGACTGGCCGCCGCCACTGGCCCGCTCAGCCAGGCAAGCCAAGGGCTGGCCGGCGTAGCACAGCGAGCGCCACAACATCGGCACATTGACCCCGCTGATCACCTGCACCGTGGCGCTGCGCAAGCGCAAGGCCGCATTGCTGGGCGTGGCACCGAACACATCGGTCAGCACCAGGTTCTCGGCATGGCCGCCGGCCAGCAGCAGGGCGCGTGCAGCGCTCTCCACTGCCTCGGCGGACATCTCGGGCGTCACGTCCAGCACCTGCAACTGCCGGGCGCAATCCGGGAAGGTGTGCTCCGCCACCGCTTTCAAAGCAGAGGCAAGCGGGGCGTGGGCGATCAAGAGCAGTCCGGACATGGCATCCCATTATCAATGCAGCTCAGCCGTCGGCCAGCTGACACCAGCCCTGCCGCACAGCGCAAGATGCGGTCTTTTTCATCCATACCGCGGCTCAAGTCTCCAGCTTCATCGCGTTGATGAACCCATCCCAGGCTGCCGGCTGGCGCTTGGGCGCCAACATCAGCACCTGGTAGACCCAGAGCCCGCGGGTGAACAAGGCCAGGTCCACCTCGCTCGCGGCCGCCCCACCGGGGCGGGCCGGGCTGCGCAGATGCAGCTGCACGGCCTCCGGGCTGGGCGTCATGCCGGGCACCTGAAGGGCTTGCGGCGCGCCGGCCTCAGCGGCCCCCAGCTTGCTCATCACCGACTCGCGCATCTGCCGCATGGCCGGGGTGACCAGAGCCGGGTCGCGCACCTCGGCCCAGGAGACCGAGAACGTGATGCCATCGGCCTTGCACTGCGCCATGCCCATGCGCACCGGCTCGCTGGACGTGGCCGGGCGGCTGTGGACTTCGGGCTTGCAGGGGAACATCAGCAAGAGGCCCGAATCGGCCGGTCGCACCTCGCGCCAATCCAGGCCCGGCGAACAAGCCGCCAGCAAAGCCGGCAACACAAGAACACAGGCCCAGCGCAGCGGCGCGGGGCGACGGGAGAGCAGGCGTGGCAAGGTCATGCGGGCATTATCGGAGCCCGGCCCGCAGCGCCAGCACGCACAATGATTCGCATGAACCCTCCGCAGACGAATTCCTCCCCGATGCCGGGTGCCGAGACGGCCACGGCGCCGCAGGCCCCGCAGCTCGCATCCCTGCTCCCGCCCATGGCCCTGGCCGGCGTGCGCGTGCTGGACCTGTCGCGCGTGCTGGCCGGCCCCTGGTGCACCCAGACCCTGGCCGACCTTGGTGCCGATGTGATCAAGGTCGAGCGCCCCGGCAGCGGTGACGACACCCGTGCCTGGGGTCCACCCTATATGAAAGACGCGCAAGGCCAAGACACTTCGGAAGCGGCCTACTACCTGGGCGCCAACCGCAACAAGCGCTCGATCGCCATCGACATCGCCTGCGCCGAGGGTCAGGCCTTGATCCGGCGCCTGGCACAGCAAGCCGATGTGCTGGTGGAGAACTTCAAGGTCGGGGATCTGGCCCGCTTCGGACTCGATGCACAAAGCCTGCAAGACGCCAACCCGCGCCTGGTGGTCTGCTCCATCACCGGCTTCGGCCAGACCGGGCCCTACCGCGACCGGGCCGGCTACGACTACGCCATCCAGGGCATGGGCGGTCTGATGAGCATCACCGGCGAGCGCGACGACAAGCCCGGCGGCGGCCCGCAAAAAGTGGGCGTGGCGGTGGCCGACCTGTTCACCGGGCTCTACGCCACCGTGGCCGTGCTGGCGGCCCTGCGCCATGCCGAAGCCACGGGGCGCGGCCAAATCATCGACATGGCCTTGCTGGACACCCAGGTCGCCATGCTGGCCAATGTCGGCGCCAATTTCCTGTGCACCGGCCGCGCGCCCGGCCGCCTGGGCAATGCCCACGCCAACATCGTGCCCTACCAGATCTTCGCGGCCAGCGATGGCCACCTGATTCTGGCCGTGGGCAACGACACGCAGTTCGCCAAATTCTGCGAGATCGCCGGCCACAGCGAATGGGCGCTGGACCCGCGCTTTGCCCGCAACAGCGAACGCGTGCGCCACCGCGCCGAACTGGTGCCGATGATCGAGGCGGCCCTGATCACCCAGCCACGCGACCACTGGCTGCGTGCGCTGGAGGCTGCCAAAGTGCCCTGCGGCCCGATCAACAACCTGGCCGAGACCTTTGCCGACCCGCAGGTGCAGGCGCGCGGCACCGTCGTGCCCCTGGCCCACCCGCTCAGCGAAGAGCTGCGCGTGGTGGCCAACCCGATCAAGCTCTCGCTGACCCCGGTGAGCTACCGGCACGCGCCGCCGCTGCTGGGCCAGCACACGCGCGAGATCCTGAGCGAAGCCGGCTGCAGCGAGGCCGAGATCGAGGCCCTGCTCGCCAGCGGCGCGGTGGCTTGAAGCGGCGGCAGGCGCCTCACCCTACCCCCTCAAATCAGCGGTATCTGCATGCAAATCCCCAGCTTCAGCGTGCAGAGTTCACCGAAATGCCGCCAGTCGGCATGCCACTCGGGTTTGCCCCCGGATCGGGGGATGGACGCTGCACCGCTTCACCATGACCATGGCGACCGCTGCGCGAAACGTCGTCCCGATCGCTTCCCAGGCCGATAAACACAAGAAACTCCACGCCCCGCTTCAGCAGCAGCACATCCCACATCCCACATCCCCCGCCCCTGTCATGCGCACCCCGCTCCCACCCTCTGCCAACGCCAACGCTGCGAACGATGTCGCTGGCGAGCCGAGCCATGCGCAGTGGGCCGAGATCGTGCAACAGCTGGGCGCCGAGATCGCCGGGCCGCTGAGTTCGGCGCTGGAGCGCATCCACAAGCTGGTCAGCACCGGTCAGATCGACCGGCAAAGCCTGCGCGCCCTGCGTGAAAGCGTCAGCCAGGCGCGCGAGGCCGGCATGGTCGGTCAGCAGCTGGCCCGATTGGCATCCGGGCGCCTGCACCTGTCGCGCGAAAAAATGCATCTGACCCAGGTGCTGCGAAGCGTGCTGGCCCAGCGCAGCCGCGAGACCCAGGCGCGAGGCATCCAGGTGCGCCAGGTGCTCAAACCCATCGAGGTCATGACCGATGGCTCCCTGCTGTTCGCCCTGCTCAATGCCTTGATGGACTGGGCCTTGGCCAGCACGCACAGCTCCATCGATCTGCGACTGGACCTGACGCCCTGGCCGGCCAAGGCCCGCCTGGTCTGCCGCTTTGCCCATCGCTCGCTGGACCTGCTGGACGACCCGCGCGCCGCCGAAACCCCGGCCTCCCTGAACTCCCTGGCCTGGCGCCTGGTCGAGCAGACGGCCATCACCCTGGGCGTGCTGCCGCTGCGCGAAGATGAAGCCGGCATCTCGGTGCTGACGCTGGAGTTCCCTCACATCGTCGGCGATGAAGCCAATGGTCTGGCCGCCACCGAGCGCGCGCTCGACGCGCCCGCCGAGAGCGAGAGCTCGCAGGACTATCCGCCCTCCAGCAATTCCAAGCCCTTGGCCGGCAGCCATGTGCTGGTGATCGCCCAGCGCCGCGAGCTGCGCAGCCAGCTGCAGGCGGCCATGCAGCACATGGGCCTGATCATCGACGCGGTCGGCAGCATGGAGGAGGCCGCCCAGTTCTGTGCCGAAGGCCTGCCGCATGGCATCGTCTTCGAAGCACGCCTGCGCGGGCCCGAGTTCGACCGGCTCTACGCCGAGGCCATGCGCGAAGTGCCGGACTTCAGCTTTGTGGAAGTGCTGGACGAGGCGCACAAGACCCAGCTCTCCACCGCCACCCCCGACGGCCTCGCCCGCATCTCGCGCCAGCATCTCAACGACGCCCTGCCCTCGGTGCTGCTGTTCGAACTCTCCAAAGGCCTGTGAGGGCGGCGCCACGGCGCAGGCTCTAAACTCCGGGGCATGATGAAGACGAAGACCTCCCGCCTGCTCGCCCCCGCCTTGCTGGTTCTGGCCCTGGCCGGTGGCGCCTACCTGGCCTACCAAAGCCTGGGTGCCCGCGAAACCGCGCCGCGGGTGGACTATGTGCTGCTGGACGGCAAGAAGGCCGATTCCAGCCAGTGGCGGGGTCAGGTCATGCTGGTCAACTTCTGGGCCACCAGCTGCACCACCTGCGTCAAGGAAATGCCGCAGATCGTCGCCACACATGAGAAGTTCAAGGGCCGAGGCTTCGACACCCTGGCCGTGGCCATGAGCTACGACCCGCCAGCCTTCGTCGCCAAGTTCGCCGAAAGCCGGCAGCTGCCCTTCGGCGTGGCCATCGACAACACCGGCCAGATCGCCCAGAGCTTCGGTCGCGTGCAGCTGACGCCGACCACGCTGCTGATCAACAAGCGTGGCGAGGTGGTCAAGCGCTATGTCGGCGAGCCGGACTTCGCGGCCTTGCACGCCCTGGTTGAAAAGCTGCTGGCCGAATCGGCCTGAGGCCCGCACGAGCATTTGCATGTCGAGGACGCGGCCGACAACCCTCAGGCGCTGCCTCGGCGCCCTGCTCGCGGCTTTCACACTCGGCACGCACCACCCAGTCTGGGCTGAAGACGGCCCGGGCACCAAACCCGCGGCACCCCTGGTCCTGGCCGGCGAAGACGATTGGCCCCCCTACAGCGCCGCCGAGAAACCTGGCGCCGACACCCAGCGCCCGCCGGTGGGCTTCAGCGTCGACCTGATCCGCGCGGCCCTGGCCACGCAGGGCGTGCAGGTGCAGATCGTCACCGTGCCCTTCTCGCGCTGCATGCTGTACGCCAAGACCGGGCAGGTCGCGGGCTGCTTCAACGCCACCATCACCGACGACAACCGCAACGACTACCTCTGGCACCAGCCGGCCATGTTCGAGGAAGAGCTGTCCATCTTCGGCCGGGCCGACGACCCCAGCCCCGAGATGCGCTTGTCCGATCTACGCGGCAAGCGCGTGGCCTACACCAATGGCTACACCTACCCCAGCGAGTTCATGCACGACGCGCGCATCCAGAAGTTCAGCGCCGTCTCGGATGCCGCCCTGATCCGCATGCTGCTGAGCAAGCGCGTGGACTACATCCTCTTGAACCGCACGCCGGCCTGGCTGCGCATCGACAACACGCCCGAGTTCCGTGGCCAGCTTCGCCGCACCGGACTGATCTCCATGGATGGCTTCTGGGTCGCGTTTTCCAAGCAGCACCCGCAGGGCGAACGCCTGGCCCAGCAGTTCAGCCAGGGCCTGGCGCAGATGCGCAAGGACGGCAGCTACCAGCGCCTGGTCGACGAGTTCAGGCGCCGGGTCCGCTACCGCTGAGCGCGGCGCCGACCCGACGACAGGCCACGCTCAGGACGCGGCCGGAGCTTCCGCGCCGGCGGCCAGCACGCCATGGGCCTGCTGGTCGGCGTGATAGCTGCTGCGCACCATGGCGCCCACGGCGGCGTGGGTGAAGCCCATCTTGTAGGCCTCTTCCTCGAACATCTTAAAGGTGTCCGGGTGCACATAGCGGCGCACCGGCAGGTGGTGGCCGGAAGGTGCCAGGTACTGGCCGATGGTCAGCATGTCGATGTGGTGGGCGCGCATATCGCGCATGACCTGGAGGATTTCCTCGTCGGTCTCGCCCAGGCCCACCATGATGCCGCTCTTGGTCGGCACGCCCGGCACTTCTTCCTTGAAGCGCTTGAGCAGGTTGAGGCTGAACTCGTAGTCCGAACCCGGGCGCGCTTCCTTATACAGGCGTGGCGCGGTTTCCAGGTTGTGGTTCATCACGTCCGGCGGCGCGGCCTTGAGGATGTCCAGGGCGCGGTCCATGCGGCCGCGGAAATCGGGCACCAGCACCTCGATCTGGGTCGTCGGGCTGAGCTCGCGCACCTTGCGGATGCACTCGGCAAAATGGCCGGCGCCGCCGTCACGCAGGTCGTCGCGATCCACGCTGGTGATCACCACATACTTGAGCTTGAGCGCGGCAATGGTCTTGGCCAGGTTTTCGGGCTCGTTCACATCGAGCGGATCGGGGCGGCCGTGGCCGACATCGCAGAAGGGGCAGCGGCGGGTGCACTTGTCACCCATGATCATGAAGGTGGCCGTGCCCTTGCCGAAGCACTCACCGATGTTCGGGCACGAGGCTTCCTCGCAGACGGTGTGCAGCTTTTGCTCGCGCAGGATCTGCTTGATTTCGTAGAAACGAGTGCTGGGCGAACCGGCCTTGACGCGAATCCAGTCGGGCTTTTTCAGCGTCTCTGCGGGCACGATCTTGATCGGGATGCGCGCAGTCTTGGCCTGGGATTTCTGCTTGGCCGTGGCGTC
>JAIXSD010000079.1 GCA_027484885.1 Rubrivivax sp. | reverse complement strand
CCCTGCGGAATGCGCGCCAGGCAGAAAGGCACGACCTTGCCGCCGATCACCAGCACGCGCTTGTCGCCGTCTTTGATGGCGGGCAGATAACGCTGAACCATGACGGTCTCGGCGCCGTCCTTGTTCAGGGTCTCGATGATGGCGCCGAGGTTGAGGCCATCGGCACCGACGCGGAAGATGCCCATGCCGCCCATGCCGTCGAGCGGCTTGAGGATGATGTCGCCCTGCTCGGCATGAAAGGCGCGAATCGCCGCCTCGCTGCGCGTGACCAGGGTGGTCGGGCAGAACTGCGGGAACTCCATCAACGCCAATTTCTCGGGGTGGTCGCGCAGCGCAGCCGGCTTGTTGAAGACGCGCGCGCCTTCCCGCTCGGCCTGGCCCAGCAGATGGGTGGCGTAGAAAAACTCGCTGTCGAACGGCGGGTCCTTGCGCATGACGATGGCATCGGTCTCGGCCAGCACCAGCTCCTGGGTGGCCAGCACCTCAAACCAGGGCGAGATCTGGCCGGTCAGCGCGATCGCCCGCGCCTGGCGCGCCACCACACGGCCACCGCTGCGCCAGACCAGGTCCTGCGGCTCGCAGGCCCAGATCTGGTGGCCGCGGCGCAAGGCCTCGCGCATCATCACAAAGGTCGTGTCCTTGTGGATCTTGAAGGACTCCAGCGGGTCGGCAACAAACAGCAGTTTCATAGGGATGCACTCACACAAAGGTTCAAAAATTGAAGTCAGGGTCAGGTCTTGCGCAGCTTCTGCACCGCCAGGGCGGCCGAGCCGGCCACCACGCCCCAGAAGGCGGCGCCAATGCCCAGCAGGCTCAGGCCCGAGAGGGTGACGAGAAAAGTCAGCATGGCCGCATCGCGATGCTCTGGCTCGACCAGGGCGCTGTGCAGGCCGCCGGCAATCGTGCCCAGCAAGGCCAGGCCGGCCACGGCCGCCACCAGCTCGCGCGGAAACGCCACCAGCAGCCCGACGACGGCGCCGCCCGCCAGGCCCAGGGCGATGTAGAACAGGCCGGCGGCCATGGCCGCGGTGTAGCGGCGGGCCGGGTCTTCATGCGCCTCGCGGCCCATGCAGATGGCCGCGGTGATGGCCGCCAGATTGAGCGCATAGCCGCCAAACGGTGCCAGCAGCAGGCTGGCAGCGCCGGTGGCCGCAATGCTGGCCGACACCGGCGTGCGGTAGCCCGCCGCGCGCTGCGCCGCCACCCCGGGCAGGTTTTGCGAAGCCATGGTCACCAGGAAGAGCGGCAGGCCCACGCCCACCAGGGCGGCGAGGCTGAACTTCGGGGCGGTCCAGACCGGCGCGGCCCAGGCCCATTCGACGGCATCCAGGTGCAAGCGCCCCTGCAGCGCCGCCACCGCCACGCCGGCCAGCAGCACGCCCGGCACGGCGTAACGGGCCCAGAAACGCCGGCCCAGCAAATAGGCCGCGGCCATGACCAGCACCAGCTCGGGCGCGCTCTTGACCGTCAGCACCGCATCGAGCCCGAAGCGGGCCAGCACACCCGCCAGCAAGGCCGCAGCCACGGCCAAGGGGATGCGGTCCATCAAGCGCTCGAACCAGCCGGTCAGCCCAAAGAGCAGGATCAGCGCAGCGCAGAACAAGAACGCCCCCACCGCCTCCGGCATGCTCAGGCCCGAGGTGGCAGCCAGCAAAGCCGCGCCGGGCGTGGACCAGGCGGTCAGGATCGGTTGACGCGTCCACCAGGACAGGCCCAGGCTGGTCAGCCCCATGCCCAGGCCCAGGGCCCACATCCAGGAACTGGTCTGGGCCGGGGTCGCGCCCAGCGCTTGCGCGGCCTGAAAGACGATGGCCACCGAGCTGGTGAAGCCCACCAGCACGGCCACGAAACCGGCCACCGCCGTGGACAGGGAAAGATCCCGGAACCAGTCGTTTTTTGTCTGCATGCGCGCAGCATAGCGGGCTGCCTGCGGCCTTGTTGTGGCAAGCTCAAGCCCGAACTTTGACGCCGCTGCAGCCATGTGCCGTTTTCTTGCCTACCTCGGTGACACGATCTTTCTCGACGAGCTGGTGTGCAAGCCCCAGCACTCCCTGGTGCGGCAGTCCTTGCGCGCCGATCAGGCCAAGGCGGTGACCAATGGCGACGGCTTCGGCATCGGCTGGTATGGCGAGCGCGAGACGCCCGGCGTCTACCGCGAGGTGATGCCGGCCTGGTCCGACGAGAACCTGCTGGCCCTGTGTGCCAATGTGCGCTCGCACTTGTTCTTTGCCCATGTGCGGGCCGCCACCGGCACCGGCATCGCGCGGCAGAACTGCCACCCGTTTCATTACGGGCCCTACCTCTTCATGCACAACGGCCAGATCGGCGGCTACGGCCAGATCCGTCGTGCGATGGAGGCCCGCCTGCCCGACCACCTCTATGCCCAGCGCAAGGGCGCCACCGATTCGGAGCTGCTGTTCCTGCTCATCATCGCCCGCATGGAGATGGGCGAATCGGTGCCCGATGCGGTCAACCAGGTGCTCAACGAAACCCTGGCCATGATGCAGGTGCTGCAGATCCACGAGCCCCTGCGTTTTGCCGCCGCCCTGGCCGATGGCGAGCAGGTGCATGCCTTCCGCTTTTCCAGCGACAAGCGAGCGCCCACGCTTTACATGCGCGAAGCGAGCGAGGCCGAGGGCGGGCGCGGCCTGGTCGTCGCCTCCGAGCCCCTGGCCGACGAGCAGCAGGGCTGGGAACTGATTCCCCAGGGCATGGTGCTGCGCCTGGGGCGCGAGGGTTTCAGCCGGCTGGCGCTGGGCTGAAGGGCGAGCCCCCAAGCCGGCCCACACAGGCCGGCACCGTGATCAGATCTCGACCTTGGAGCCGAGCTCGACGATGCGGTTGGTCGGCAGGTGCAGGAAGTCGGCCGCGGCGGCCGCATTGCGGTGCATGCTGGCGAACAGCTTTTCGCGCCACAGCGCCATGCCGCTGCCAATCGTCGGGATGACGATGTCGCGCGAGAGGAAGTAGCTGGTTTCCATCTCGTCGAGGTGCACGCCGTTTTGCTCCAGCATCTTCAGTGCATAGGGCACATCGGGTTCGTTCTTGAAACCGAAATGCAGGCTGACAGCCCAGCAGGCATTGCCCAGCGGCTCCACATGGACCCGCTTGTCAAAACCGACCCAGGGCACCTCGTGGTGCTTGACCGTGACGAACAGGTTCTGCGCATGCAGCACCTTGTTGTGCTTGAGGTTGTGCAGCAAGGCATTGGGCGTCACGCCGGCCTCGGCAGACAGGAAAACCGCCGTGCCTTCGACACGCTGCGGCGGGCTGACGAACACCGCCTCCAGAAAGCTCTTGAGGTCGATCGCATCCTCGCGCAGCTTGCTGCTGAGCAGGCGCCGGCCCTGCTTCCAGGTCAGCATCAGCGTGAACATGCCAATGCCGATCATCAGCGGGAACCAGCCGCCGGCGAAGAGCTTGAGCAGGTTGGAGCCGAGGAAGATCACATCGATGATGAAGAAGAAACCGGTGGCCAGCAGGCACAGCGGCAGCGGGTACTTCCAGCCGTAGCGGATGACGAAGAAGGTCATGACCGTGGTGATGGTCATGTCGATGGTCACCGCGATGCCGTAGGCGCCGGCCAGCTTGCTGGACGAGCCGAACAGCACCACCGCCAGCACGATGAAGACGAACAGGCCCCAGTTGACGAAGGGCACATAGATCTGGCCTGTGTCGCGCACGGAGGTGTGCAGGATGCGCATGCGCGGCAGGATGCCCAGCTGCACCGCCTGCTTGGTGACCGAGAAGGCGGCCGTGATCAGGGCTTGGGACGCCACCACCGCAGCGCAGGTGGCCAGGATGAAGAGCGGAATCTCGGCCCAGGCCGGGGCCAGATTGAAGAAGGGGTTCTTCACGGCCTCGGGCTCGACCAGCAGCATGGCGCCCTGGCCGAAGTAGTTGATCACCAGCGAGGGCATGACGATGCCGTACCAGGCGATGCGGATGGGCTTCTTGCCGAAGTGGCCCAGGTCGGCATACAGCGCCTCACCACCAGTGACCACCAGCACCACGGCGCCCAGGGCCACGAAGGCCACCCATTTGTACTCGAGGCAGAAGGCCACCGCATAGGCCGGATTGACCGCCACCAGCACATGCGGGTTGGCGACCACATGGGGCAGGCCCAGCAAAGCCAGGGCGGCAAACCACAGCAGCATCACCGGCCCGAAGGCCTTGCCGATGCCGCCGGTGCCAAAGCGCTGCACGGCGAACAAGCCCGCCAGCACCAGCAAGGTCATGGGCAAGATGGCGTCGTGCAACTGCGGCGCATAGACATCGATGCCCTCCACCGCACCCAGCACCGTCATGGCCGGCGTGATCACCGCGTCGCCGTAGAAGATGGCAGTCCCGAACAGGCCGACCAGCATCAGCACCCGTCGCAAGCGCGGGCTGCTGTTCACCGCATTGGTGGCCAGGGCCAGCATGGCGATCAGACCGCCCTCGCCGTTGTTGTCGGCGCGGAGGATCAGCATCACGTACTTGAGCGAGACGATGATGGTCATCGTCCAGAACAGCAGCGAGAGCACGCCGAGGATGTTGTCGTGTGTGGTGGCCACATGGCCGCCGTGGAAGACTTCTTTGAGCGCGTAGAGCGGGCTGGTGCCGATATCGCCGTAGACGACGCCCAGGGCACCAAGGGTCAGGCCGGCCAAGGCGGAGGGCGAGCGGGCCGTGTTGGAAGAACTCACGTGTTGTTGCAGCGCGCGGGCGGCGCTGGCGAGCCAAAACCCCTATTTTGCGCCTGCTTTGCTGCGCTGCGTCAAAACTGATGAAACATCGGCATCGGTCGCCACAGGCTGGGCATCGGGCTTGGCGTCGGGCGGCACCGCCGCCAGCGCCTGCTGCACAAAAGCCACGGTGGCGCTGAACAGGTAGTCGCGGTTCTCGGCGCGGCTGAAGCTGTGGCCCTCGTCCTCGGCCGTCAGGAACCAGACCGGGGTTCCCGCCGCCCGCACCGCCGCCACCATCTGCGTGGCCTCGCCGTAGGGCACCCGCGGGTCGTTGCGGCCGTGGATGATGAACAGCGGCTTGCGCACCGCGGCCGCATGGCTCAGCGGCGAGATGCGCTGCAAAAAGGCGCGCATGTCCGGGTCGCGCTCGTCGCCGTACTCGGCGCGGCGGTTGTCGCGCCGGTAGCTCTCGGTGTTCTCCAGAAACGACACGAAGTTGGCGATGCCGACGCGGCAGATGCTGCCGGCGATGCGGACCGACTCGCGCGTGGCCACCGACAGCGACATGTATCCGCCATAGCTGCCACCCGCGACGATGACGCGGCGCGCGTCCATCTCGGGCCGGGCGGCAATCAGGTCCAGCAAGGCGCTGATGTCGCGCACCGCATCCTCGCGCTGGCGGCCGTTGTCGAGCTTGAGAAAGCGCTGACCGAAGCCCTCGGAGCCCCGCACATTGGGCAGGATCAGGTGCATGCCCAGGGTCTCGACCAGGTAGCGCAGGCTGCCCGACAGATGCGTGGGCCGCGCTTGCGAGCTGGGCCCGCCGTGGATGCTGATGAACACGGGCCGCGGGCCTTTGAAATGGGCCGGCGGCGCGACATGCAGGCCGCTGATCTCCAGGCCATCGAAGCTCGGCCAACGCAGCGTGGCGTAGTCGGGCGTCCAATCCCCGGCCCCCTTGTCTGACTCCGCCTCGCGGCCCGACCAGGCTTGCAAGCCGGCCTCATCGAGCGACCCGCTGAAGATACGGCCCGGGCTCTGCGCCGAGGTATGGTTGAAGGCCAGCACAGGCAGGCGCGGGTGCCACTGCGGGCCCTGGATCACACCGGCCGGCAACTCGGCCGCCACCCGCTGCAGCGGCGCCTCGCTGCCTGGCCGCGCCAGGCGCAGCACCGACACACCGGCTTCGTTGTGCACCAGGGCCAGGGGCAAGGCGCTGCCTGGTGGCGGCGCGGCCAGGGCTTCCAGATCACCGCTGAGCTCGGGCAGCTTCAGCACCCGACGCTGGCCGCTGCTCAAGTTCAGCTGGACCAGCAGGCGAAAGTCGCCGCCCAGAGCCTGGCGCTGCAGCAGCACATCGTCCTCGCGCAGCTCGGCGCCGCCGCGCGCGCCCAGCGCCTGGCCGCCCGGCGGGGCCGCCGGGTCCAGATCGAAGCGGAGGGTCTGGCTGCGCCCCTGGCGGGTGTGCAGGGCGATCACCGTGCCGGCGGCGCTGACGCGCAGATCGGTGTAGCGGCCGCCCACGCTGTCGCCGAGCAGGCGCGGGCTCTCGGGCCGCAGCGGGTCCATCCAGAACAGCTGGCTGCGGGCCTGGCGGTTGCTGCTGGGCGGCGGCGATGACGCTGCGCTCGAATCCGCTCCCTCCTCGCTTTCAGCGTCCGCACTCAAGTTTGGCGCCGGGCTGCGGCGGCCATCGAGCTGGTCCAGCACATAGACCAAGCCCTGCCCTTGCGGCAAGAACTGAAAGGCGCTGACGCGCGCGCCGGCTGGCGTCAGGGGCACCGGCTCAGCGAGTGCGTCCCGCCTGGCATCGGTGGGCTGCAGGCGGTAGAGACGAAACGCCTCATCGCCACCGCGATCGCGGCTGAACACCAGGTAGTCGCCGCGCTGCGGCTCCCACTGCGCGCTGTCCACCCGCTCGCGGCCGCCGGTCAGCGCCTGCGGGCGCGCGCCGGGCTCGGCCAGGCGGTGCAGCTGCAGGCTGCCGCCGGCACTGGCCAGCACCAGCATCTCGCGCCGCTGCGGATGCCAGCCGAGAAAGCGCAGCACCGGCGCCTCAGCGCGGGTCGCGGGCTCCACACGCTGCAGCGCCGGCAGCCCATCAGCCTGCAGGCCCGGCGGGGGCAACAAGGGCCGGGCCGCGGCCGGGGACAGAGCACCCAAGGCCAGCCACAGCAGGGCGACGCGACCGAAGCGGATGCTGAACTGCAAATCCATGGCTCAAGACCCTCAACAATGAAAAAAGGGGCGGCTGCCTGCGCAGCGCCCCTGAAACCGACGCGGCCACAGCCGCGTTCGGGACTGACTTGCCGATGCGGCGAGCGCAGCCTTACTTGAAGGTGTAGCTCGCGCTCACCGAGAAGCGACGGCCCAGCTGGCCGGCATTGCCCGCATCGTAGTAAGTCCAGGGCGAGACCGGGCCGTTGGTGTTGGGGTAGGTCCCTTCCAGGTTCAGCACGCTGAAGGACAGCACCAGGTCCTTGAAGCCCTTGTAGCTGCCGCCGATGTCCACGGTGTTGGTGGCCGAGACATAGCAGTAGTCGTTGGCGCGCAGGAAGCTGTTGTAGGCCGAGGTCGAGGTCATGCAGGTGTCGGTGGTCGAGCTCTTGAGCTTGTCCACATGGTTCAGGCGCGCGAAGCTGCTCCAGTCACCCAGCTTCCAGTTCAGGCTGACCGTGGCCTTGGTCTTGGGGATGTCGTTGGTGGTGGTGCCGACCGAGTAGGTGGTGTCGCCATTGGCCAGGATCTTGTAGTCGAAGCGGCCGGTGTAAGTGCCTTCGATCTTCAGCTTGAACTCACCGAGGGATTCGGTGGGCATGCGCGCCGACAGCTCGTAGTCCAGACCCGAGGTCTTGGTCCAGTTGTAGTTGCCGTACTCGCGCACCAGCATCAGGATCGGGCCGCTGTTGGGCACGCCCGGCAGCCAGGTGGCGGGGTTGGGGTCACGGATGACCTGGCGGTTCGGCGTGGAGGGAGACTTGTTGGCGTCTTCCATGATGTCCACGCCGCGCTGCGAGCGGATCTCGTTGTTGCGCTGGAAGTACCAGGCATCCAGGCTCAGGTCCACATACTTGGTCGGCGACAGGATCACGCCCAGGGTGAAGGAGCGCGATTTCTCGGGCTTCAAGTTCGGGTTGGCGCTGATGGTGGTCGCGATGCTGCCCGGGTTGGGCGTGCGGGCGCTGAAGCCCAGCACATTGCAATCGCGGTTGTTGGCCGGGTCGGCCTTGCTGACGGGCTTGTCCGGGTTGCTCAGGTCGCAGCGCAGGTTGTCGGGCACGGCATAGGTGCCGAAGCTGTGGAAGGACGAAGCGTAGGAATTGCCGATCTGCGAGATCGAGGGCGCGCGGAAGCCGGTGGCGGCCGTGCCGCGCAGGGCCACGAAGGACGGCATGGCGCTCCACTTGAAGCCCAGCTTGCCAGTGTTGGCGCGGCCGAAGTCGCTGTACTTCTCGGCGCGCATGGCCGCTTGCAGCTCCAGCGCCTTGTGCACCGGCAGGCTCAGCTCGCCGAAGGCGGCGTAGGAGTTGCGCGCACCCGAGGTGCCGTTGGCCACCAGGCCGATGAAATCACCGCTGGTGTAGGCCTCGTTGGGGTTGGCTGACAGGGTCTCGCGGCGGAACTCGCCGCCCACAGCCACGCCGGCCATGCCGCCGGCCAGGCTGAACAGCTCGCGGCTGGCACGCACGTCCACGGAGGCGATGGTGGCCTTGCCGTCGATCACCGCGTCGGACGCCACGCTGGCGATGGCCGCGGCATCGTTGGCCTTGCCGAAGTGGTAGGTGTTCTTGGCGATCGCGTTCTTCAGCAGCGAGGCACGCAGCTCATTGCTGCGCACGCGGCTCATGTCCTGGCGGGTGTAGAGCACGGCGCTGTCGACATCCCAGTCGCCGATCACGCCGCTGATGCCGGCGGTGAAACGCGAGGCCTTGAGCTCGGTGGTGTCAAAGCGCGGCACATCGGCAAAGCGGTAGATCAGCTGCACGGCTTCCGGCTTGGCCTTGCCATTGGTCGGGTTGTCCGGGTGGCCGACCGGCAGGATGATGGTCGGGAAGGTCTGCAGCGTGCCGTCCAGCTTGGGCCAAGTGACCGCGGTGTTGGCGGTGGCGCTGCTGTAGATGCTGGTGGTCAGCGTGCGCGGCGCGACAAAGGACTCGGTCGTGGTCTTGGACAGCATGACGTCGGCATACGCCGTCAGCTCCGAGTTGATGGCGAAGGTGCCGCGAACCGTGGCGCCAACTTTGTCTTGCTTGGCGATGGCCTCGGTGGCACTGTCCACGTCGTAGCGGCACTGGCCATTGGGCAGGCTGGCGGTGGTGGCCGAGAAGCCGGGCAGGCGGTTGGCCACGCCCTTGCCCACGGTCAGCTCATCGGGGCAGCCGGCCAGGGAGCCGAGGAAGAACTTGCCCGAGGTGCTGGAGTTGGCCACGCTGATGCCGTTGAGCGTGGTGTTGCCGGCCGTGCTGGTCGGCAGGCTGTAGTAGTTGCCCCAGTAGGAGGCCACGCTGGAAGGCGTGAAGCGGCTCAGCGAGCCGTTGAGGTTCAGCGCCTGGTCGTAGAGCCCCGGCGCGCCGCGGTCGCGCAGGTCCGGGTACATGACACGGTCGCGCTGCGAGATTTCCAAGCCGCCGAAAACATTGAAGCGGTCACGGCTCAGATCGCCAAAACCGAAGCTGGCGTTGGCGCTCTTGGTGCCGCCCACGCCCTTGTCATTGGCGCTGTAGGTGACACCGGCCTCGGCGCCCTGGTAATCCTTGCGCAGCACATAGTTCACCACGCCGACCACGGCGTCCGAGCCGTAGATGGCCGAGGCGCCGTCCTTGAGGATTTCGATGCGGTCGATGGCGCCCTTGGGGATGGTGTTGACGCTGACCAGGTTGCCGCGACCGAAGTTCACATCCACCGCAGCAGCCGGCGCAATGCGGCGGCCGTTGATCAGGGTCAACGTGCCCTGCGAGCCGAAGCCGCGCAGCGAGATGGTGGACAAGCCGCTGACGAAGCCCGAGGCGGCGCCGTCACCGACCGAGCTCAGATCGACCGCGCCGGTCGAGCGCAACAGCTCTTCCACGGAGGCAAAGCCGGAGTTCTTGATGTCTTCGCGGCTGATGGTCTGCACCACGGACGGCGTTTCGCGGTCGGTGCGCTTGATCATGGAGCCGGTGATGGTGACCCGCTCCAGCTCGGCCTTGGGCGCCGAGTCGGCAGCTTGGGCCTGGGCCTGGGTCGATGCCGCCAGGCTCAGGATGGCCAGGGCAATGAGGTGATGACGCTGCTGTTGCACGAAGACTCTCCAACGGTTTTTTGATGGGATGGATGGCTTGGCACCAGACTTGGGGGCCTGGCGTCAGGGCTCACGCAAACCATAAAAGCGCGTCACAAAATCGACATGAGTAAAGGTTTGTTAAAGTGAAAAAATGGTTATCTCCAGCGTGCCCAAGGCCCTTCCCTCCGCCCCCGAAGCCGCTGACAGCTTTGTTCGCAAGCGCCTGAGCCTGCGTCATTTGCGGGTGCTGCAAGCGCTTTCTGAGGCGGGAAGCCTGGGCGCGGCGGCCGATGCCCTGCATGTCACCCAGCCCGCCGTCAGCAAGGCGCTGAGCGAAATCGAGCAGGGCCTAGGACAAACCCTGTTTGTGCGCCGCGGGCGCAGCTTGCGCGCCACAGCGCTGGGTGAACGGCTGATCCGGCTGGCGCAAAAACTCGATGCCGACCTGCAACGCGGCGGCGGCGACATCGCCTCCATCGTGCGCGGCGCCTCGGGCGAACTACTGATCGGCGCCACCAATGCCGCCCTGCCCCAGGTGCTGCCGGATGCGATGGCGGCGATGAAGCTGGAGTACCCCCACATCACCCTGAGCGTGCGCACCCATGCCCTGACCGGCTTGATCAACGAGCTGCGCGAAGGCCGCCTCGATCTGGTGGTGGCACGCATCCGCCCGCATGAGGCGCCGCCCGACTTGGAGCCGCTGTGCCTGATCGCCCAGCCCGAGGTCGCCGCCATCAGCACTGTGCACCCCTTGGCCAAGGCCAGCCACAAGCTGGGCTGGGACACGCTCAATCAGCAGGCCTGGATCTGGCCCCTGCCCGGCACCCGCTCGCGCAGCCTGCAGGATCGGCTCTGGCATGACATGGGCCAGCCCCTGCCCACCAATCTGGTCGAAACCGGCGATGTCATGCTGACCCTGAGCCTGCTCAAGCGCATGCCCATCCTGGCCCTGCTGCCCCAGCATGTGGCCAGGCTGGCGGCGCAGAACGGCATCGCCAAGATCCTGCCCCTGGACGCCGACCTGGGCTTGGCCGACCTGACCCTCTGGCATCTGCGCGAGCCGCAGAGCGAAGTGGTCGAGCGTTTCAAACAGCTGATGCTGGAGGCCAGCCAGAAGCTGGGCTGAGAAAAGCTGAGCTGAGCCTGCGCTCAGCCCGGTTGGTCAGGCATACACCTCGGCTTCGGGGTCGGTGACTTCGAGCTCATAGCTCGCCGCCAACATGGCCAGGCGGGCGATCACGCCGTACATGTAGAAGCGGTTGGGCGCGCTGGCACCTGGCTTCTCGCCCGGGCGCGGCAGTTGCGAGCTCTGCGCAAAGGCCAGGGGCACAAAGCTGGAGCCCGGGGCGTTGAGGTTTTCATCGGCGCCGCGGTCAGCATGGATGCGGTAGAAACCGCCCACCACATAGCGGTCCATCAT
>JAIXSD010000278.1 GCA_027484885.1 Rubrivivax sp. | reverse complement strand
GGGCAGTGGGCGCAGCTCTTGCAGGTGGCGCTGTTGCCGGCGGTGGGCGCTTCGATCAGGGTCTTGCCCGGCGCCAGCTGGCGCATGCGGTGCAGGATGCCGTTGTCGGTGGCGACGATGTACTCCTGCGCCGTGCCTTCGACCACAGCCTTGATCAGGGCCGAGGTGGAGCCCACCACATCGGCCTTGTCGACCACGCTCTTGGGTGACTCGGGGTGCACCAGCACCATGGCGCCGGGGTGCTGCTCACGCAGCAGGTCCAGCTCCAGGCCCTTGAACTCGTCGTGGACGATGCAGGCGCCGTTCCACATCAGCATGTCGGCGCCGGTCTGCTCCTGGATGTAGCGACCCAGGTGGCGGTCCGGGGCCCAGAGGATTTTCTGGCCCTTGGCATGCAGATCGGCCACGATCTCGAGCGCGCAGGAGCTGGTCACCATCCAGTCGGCGCGGGCCTTCACCGCGGCGCTGGTGTTGGCGTAGACCACCACCTTGCGGTCCGGATGGGCGTCGCAAAAGGCGGCGAATTCATCGGCCGGGCAGCCCAGATCGAGCGAGCAGGTGGCGTCGAGATCGGGCATCAGCACGCGCTTCTCGGGGCTCAGGATCTTGGCGCTTTCACCCATGAAGCGAACACCGGCCACCACCAGGGTCTGGGCCGCATGGTCGCGGCCGAAGCGGGCCATCTCCAGCGAATCGGAGACGATGCCACCGGTTTCCAGGGCCAGGTCTTGCAGGTCCCCATCGACGTAGTAATGGGCCACCAGCACGGCCTTGTGCTGGCGCAACAGCTCGGCGGCGCGGGCCTTGAGGGTCTGTCTTTGGCTGGGGTTCAGGGGTGCGGGCACCTTGGCCCAGGCGTGGGCGGTGCAGCTGTCGCCCTGGGCGTCCTGGCGGGTGTAGTCGAAAAGTACCTGTGTCATGGGGCGAAATGGTAGCGCAGGCCCGATGGACAGCGGCTTTGGAGGGGGAAGGGCAGGGTGTGAGGCGGCAAAGGACGCGGCGCTCAGGCCTCGGCAAAGAACTTGCTCGGCGGCATGCCCACGGTGCGGGTGACCATGGCGCTGAAAGCGCTGGCGCTGGCATAGCCCAGCTCGGCGGCGATCAGGCTCATGGGCCGCTTGCGGGCGGCCAGGCTCAGGGCTTGGGCCAGCAGCACCTGTTGGCGCCACTGGGCATAGCTGCTGCCCAGCTGTTCGCGGAACAGGCGCGAGACGGTGCGCTCGCTGGCGCCCACCTCGGCCGCCCAATCGGCCAAGGCGGTGTGGCGCTGCGGCGCTTGCAGAATGGCTTCGCAAAGCCGGCGCAGGCGCGGGTCTTGCGGCAGGTCCACGCCCAGGCGCAGGGGCTTGGCCCGGCCCAGCTCGTCCAGCACGAGGCTGGCGATCCAGTGCTCACGTTCTGCTTCTTGCGCCACCAGCTCGGGTGGGCTCTCGCCGCCGCGTGCCAGCTGCAGCACCAGCTCACGCAGCAGCGGCGTCACCTCCAGCACCCGGGCCTGGGCCCAGGCCTCGGGCCGGTTGGAGGCCGGGGCGGCATGCAGGTAGAGCGTGCGCAGATCGGCCCGCTCGACGGCGGTGACCGCGTGCTCGCGCAGCGGCGGGATCCAGACCGCCCGCCCGGGCGGCAGCAAAAACGTGGCATCCGGCGTGTTCACCCGCACCACGCCGCTGATGGAGAACACCAGCTGGCCCCAGTCGTGGTGGTGGGCGTGGATGTCCATCCAGCTTTCCATCTGCCGCGCCTTGGCCCGCACCGGGCGCGCGGCGCTGGGGGCGTAGCGTTGCGGGTCCAGCGGCGGCAGGCTGGTGCGGCCTGCGGCTCGCAGGGCTGGGGCGGCGGGTCTCATGGCGGAAATTCAATACTCTTTGGCGAACTATCGTAACCCGGCCGAATCGCTGGCGCCTACATTGCTGGCATGAATTCCTCATCTGCAGTTTTGAACCCCGCGGGCGCCGCCGCCGGCCTGGCCCCCGAGCAGGCCGCGGCCGAGCAAAAGCGCCGTGACATCGCCACCATCAGCCTGATTGGCCTGGCCCACGGCACTTCGCATTTCTTCCACATGCTGCTGCCGCCGCTGTTCCCGGTTTTCATCCGCGACTTTGGCCTGAGTTACTCGCAGCTGGGCCTTTTGGTGACCACCTTCTTTGTGATCTCGGGCATCGGCCAGGCCCTGGCCGGCTTTGTGGTGGACCGGCGCGGTGCGCGGCCGATTCTGTTTGCCGCACTGGCCTGTTTTGTGGCGGCCTCGGCCGCGGCCGGCCTGGCCCAGGGTTTTGGCGGCCTGCTGCTGGCGGCGGCGCTGGCGGGTCTGGGCAATTCGCCTTTCCATCCGGTGGACTTCACCATCCTCAACAAGCGGGTCTCGCCGGCGCGCCTGGGCCATGCGTTCTCGGTGCACGGCATCTCGGGCAATATCGGTTGGGGCCTGGCGCCGCTGTTCGCCCTGGCCCTGAGCAGCTGGAGCGGCAACTGGCGCTACGCCTACCTGGGCACGGCCCTGCTGGGCCTGGCGGTGATTGCCGTGCTGGCCTGGAAGCGCGAGGCCATTGACGATGCCCACGGCAGCTGGGCGCATGAGAAAGCCGGCGCGGCCGCCCTGGCGCCCGAGCATCCGCTGGCCTTTTTGCGCCTGCCCTCGGTCTGGCTGTGCTTCTCCTTCTTCCTCTTCACCACCGCTTCGCTGAGCGCCATCCAGAGCTTTGCCAGCCCGGCCTTGTCCGCGCTCTACGGCCTGCCACTGGCGGCCACGGCTTTTGTGGTGACGGGCTATATGTTCTGCGGCGCCATCGGCATGGTGATCGGCGGCTTCTGGGTGGCCAAGGGCAGCTCGCTGGAACGCAATATCGCCATCGCCCTGAGCATTGCTGCGGCCCTGCTGATCCTGGCCGCCAGCGGCTGGGTGGCGCCGGCCCTGGCGGGCTTCATCGTCGCACTGGCTGGCTTTGGCACCGGCCTGGCCGGCCCCTCGCGCGACATGCTGATCAAGCGCGCCGCGCCGCCAGGCGCCACCGGCCGGGTTTACGGCACGGTGTATTCGGGCCTGGACATCGGTTTTGCGGCAGCCGCGCCGGTCTTCGGCGCCTTGCTCGACGGCGGCCACCCGGGTGCGGTGTTTGTGAGCGCGGCTCTTGCCCTGCTCTCGGCCCTGTCGGCAGCCAGCCTGGTGCGGCGCGGGCGCGCGGTGTGAGGCTGGGCGCCGGTCTTGATCTGACACAAAGGCGCTTGAACTTGCCGCTGCAATGGCGGGTAAGCCCAGAGGCGGCAGGCCCGGTGCGGCGTTTACAGTGGGGCGCATGAGCTCCAGCCCCAGCCCCAGCCTCACTTTTTCTTCCGCCCTCGCGCCTGATGCGATTGCCCCCCGCCTGGCCGGCCATGCCCTGGTCGAAGCCCTGATCGCCCAGGGTGTGGACACCGTCTTCGGCGTGCCCGGCGAGTCCTACCTGGCCGTGCTTGATGGCTTCCACGAGTACCGCGAGCACGGCATCCGCTTCATCGCCTGCCGCCAGGAGGGCGGTGCTGCCTTCATGGCCGAGGCGCAGGGCAAGCTGAGCGGCCGGCCCGGCATCTGTTTTGTCACCCGCGGCCCGGGTGCGACGAACGCCAGCATCGGCTTGCACACCGCCTTTCAAGACAGCACGCCGATGGTTCTCTTCATCGGCCAGGTGGCCAGCGACCAGCGCGACCGCGAAGCCTTCCAGGAGCTGGACTACCGCCAGGTGTTCGGCCCCGGCACCCTCGGTTTTGCCAAATGGGTGGGCGAGGTGCAGGACGCCGACCGCCTGCCCGAGTACGTGGCCCGCGCCTTCCACACCGCCTTGCAGGGCCGCCCCGGCCCGGTGGTGCTGGTGCTGCCCGAGGACATGCTCACGCAGATGACCGCGGCGCCGGTGCTGCCCCGCGTGCAGGCCGCGCAAAGCTACCCCAGCCCGGCCGCCCTGGCTGAGCTGCGCGAGCGCCTGCTGGCCGCCCAGCGCCCCATCGTCATCGCCGGTGGTGGCGGTTGGACGGCCGAGAGCTGCGCCGCCTTGCAGCAGTTCGCCGAGAGCTGGCAGCTGCCGGTGGGCTGTGCCTTCCGTTTCCAGGATTTGTTTGACAACGCGCACCCGCTCTATGCCGGCGATGTCGGCATCGCCATCAACCCCAAGCTGGCCCAGCGCATCAAGGAGGCCGACCTGGTCATCGCCCTGGGCCCGCGCCTGGGTGAGATGACCACCGGCGGCTATACCTTGCTGCAGGCGCCGCGCCCGGCCCAGACCTTGGTTCACATCCATGCCGGCGCCGAAGAGTTGGGCCGCGTTTACGCGGCCGATCAGATGATCAACGCCAGCATGAGCTGCGCCGCCCAGGCCCTGGCCTCGCTGCAGGCGCCCGAGTCGGTGGCCTGGAGTGCCTGGGCCCAGCAAGCCAATGCCGATTACCAAGCCAATCTGCAGCCGCAGCCGGTCAGCCCTCTGGACATGGCCGAGGTCGTCAAGACCTTGGGCCGGCGCCTGCCCGAGGGCACGGTCTTCACCAATGGCGCGGGCAATTACAGCGGCTGGTTGCATCGCTTCCACCGCTACACCGGTTTGCAGCGTTATGGCCGCAGCCAGCTGGCGCCGACCAGCGGCGCCATGGGCTATGGGCTGCCGGCGGCGGTGGCGGCGGCTTTGCTTCAACAGTCATCACGCCCCCAAGCCGATGCAGGGCATCGGCTGCCCCCCGAGGGGGAGTCTCGGGCTTGGGGCGGCCCTGAGCCCGAGGACCGCTGGGTCGTCAACATCGCCGGCGATGGCGACTTTCTGATGAACGGCCAGGAGCTGGCCACAGCCACCGGCTATGGCGCACGGCGGCTGATCTGCGTGGTGGTCGACAACGGAACCTACGGCACCATCCGCATGCATCAGGAGCGCGAGTACCCGGGCCGGGTCTCGGGCAGCGACCTCTACAACCCCGATTTCGCCGCCCTGGCCCTGGCCTATGGCTGGCGCGCGGCGCGGGTGGAGCGCACCGCGGACTTCGAGCCCGCCCTTCAGGCCGCGATGGCGGCGCCCGAGCAGCCGACCCTGATCCATCTGCGCCTGTCCAGCGATGTCTCCACCAGCCGCAGCAGCTTGAGTGCCATCCGCGCCGCCGCTGAGCAGCGCCTGGGCGCGAAGAACACGGGCGCGAACTGAG
>JAIXSD010000643.1 GCA_027484885.1 Rubrivivax sp. | reverse complement strand
GTCGAAGGGGCACCTCGATCGCGATGCAAGCGCCCTGCAGCCCGTGCCGCTGCCGGGCGATTTGTGCCGGGCCGAGCAGCACAGCGCCTCGGGGCGCGCGCGTACCCGCGCGCTTCAAGTTCTGACTTTGCGCTTCTGTCTGAACGAAGCGAACGCAGGGAGCGGAGTGAGTTATGCGCCAGCCCCGAGGTGCGAGCAGCGCAGGGAAGTCGGCCCGACAGGGCCGACCCCGGAACCATGAGCCCGGTGGCGGTGCGGGCTGCAGGGCCTCACGAGCAAACCCTCCCGCCTCCAAGAGACGAGGTTGCTCCTACAAGCAAAACGAAACCAGAAGTGGCTTCAAGCCGCCAACAAGGTCTCCAGGCACTGCTCGCGCAAGCCGTAAAAGGCCTTGACCTCGGCGATCTGGGCCAGCAGCTCGGCGCGGCGGGCGGCGCTCAAGGGCTGGGGGCGTTTGACGGCCAGGATCATCTTGTTCTTGCTGGTGTGTTCCAGCGCGACGAATTCGAAGACCTGGGTTTCGTAGCCCTGGGATTCCAGCAGCAGGGCGCGCAGGGAATCGGTCACCATCTCGGCCTCCTGACCCAGATGGATGCCGTGCTGCAGCAGCGGGCGCAGCTGGGCTGGCATCTGCATCTGCGGGCGGATCTGCTTGTGGCAGCAGGGCGAGCACATGATGACCCGGGCGCCGGTGCGCAGGCCGAAATGGATGGCGTAGTCGGTGGCGATGTCGCAGGCATGCAGGGCGATCATGACGTCCAGACGCAGCGGGGTGTAGCTGCGCACATCGCCCTGGTCGAAGCGCAAGCCTTCCATGCCATGGCGGCGGGCCGCCTCGTTGCACAGGCGCACCATGTCCTCGCGCAGCTCCACACCCGTGACCTGGGCCTGCTTGCCCTGGGTACGCAGCCAGTCGTGCATGGCAAAAGTCAGGTAGCCCTTGCCCGAGCCGAAATCGGCCACATGGACATCGGGGCTCTCGGCCAGGCCCGAGTTCTTCAGCGCCGCGGCAAAGATCTCGATGAACTTGTTGATCTGCTTCCACTTGCGTGACATGGCCGGCACCAGCTGCAGCTCGTCTTCGCCGCCGCGCCGCACGGCATGGGTCACGCCCAAATCGCGCCAGAAGGGGCGATCCAGTTCCAGATAACGCTGTTTTTCCTTGTCATGGCCCAAGGCTTGTGCCTGGGCCTGAAGCGTGGCGGGCTCGGCGCTGCGGCCCACGCGCAGGCTGGGGCGGCCTTTGCGGCTGAAGGCCAGCTGCACCTCGTGGCTTTGCGTCTGCAAATGCGCGTTCTGAAACTCCGCCCCCAGCAGCGCCTCCACCTCGGCCAGAGCTTCGGGCAGGGCCAGGTTCTTGGTGATGTCCTTGGTCTGGTAGCGCCAGAGCAGGCTCAGCGCGGCCTCGCCACGCAGCTGCACCGTGCGCAGGATCAGGCGCTCCAGCTGCGGCTGCGGGCCGCTGTACTTGCTCAGCAGCAGCTTGACGAAGCTGCCATCCTGCAAGGCGGTGTGCAGCAGCTTGAGAAAGCGCTGGCGGGCGTCGGCCTGGGCGGCGGGGGCGGCGGGCGCCTGGGGGTCGGGGATCAGATGGGAAAACATGGCCGGCGTCCGTGCAAAAGCCGATTTTCCGTCATTGCGTGCGCCTACCATCCAGACCATGACACCCACCGCGCAAAAACCCACGCCGCCGACCCGCCTGGCCCTGAGATCCTGGCCATGGACGGGGCTGCTGGCCCTGGGCCTGATGGCGTCCACCGCCGCGCTGGCGCACGAGCGGGGCTCGGCGCAGCGCAAGCCCTTGCCGCCGCTGGAGCGCAACAGCCTGGACATGCAGTTCCGCCGCCTGCCCGCTGGCAGCTTCTGGATGGGCAGTGAGGAATCCCCCGCCCGCCTGGCGCACGACTACCCGGAGCTGAACGTCGAGCGCTTCGGCAAGTTGCAGGACGAAGGACCGGTGCACCAGGTACGGATCAGCAAGCCCTTCTGGATGGGCGTGCACGAGGTGACGGTGGGGCAATTCCGGCGCTTTGTCGAAGCCTCGGGCTATGTGCCGGAATCGATCGCCGACGGCAGCGGCGCCTACGGCTACAACGCACAGTACGACCCCGCCACCAGCCCCCGCAAGGACGCCTTCGAGGGCCGCCTGCCACGCTACTCCTGGCGCGAGCCCGGCTTCCCGCAGGGCGAGGACCACCCGGTCGTCAATGTCACCTGGGCCGATGCCCAGGCCATGGCAGCCTGGCTCAGCCGAACCGAGGGGCGGCGCTACCGCCTGCCCACCGAGGCCGAGTGGGAGTACGCCGCCCGGGCCGGCACGCGCAGCCGCTACCACTCGGGTGACCGGCCGGCCAACTTGTTGAAAGTGGCCAATGTCTTTGATGCCGACACGGCCGCGCTCTGGCCGCAGTGGCAGGACAAGGCCTTGCCCGGCCACGACAGCCATGTCTTCACCGCGCCGGTGGGGCAGTTCACCCCCAATGCCTGGGGCCTGCACGATATGCACGGCAATGCCTGGGAATGGGTGGCCGATTGGTACGGCGAGGACTACTACGCCCACTCGCCCCGCATCGACCCGCAAGGCCCGCCCGAAGGCGAGGTGCGGGTACGCCGTGGCGGCAGCTGGCACAGCTGGGCGTTTTATGCGCGCAGCAGCTTTCGCAACTGGAACAAGCCGGACACCCGCTATGTGCTGCTGGGCTTCCGCCTGATGCGCGAAGCGGACCGCTGAGCGGGAGGGCAGGCGCAGCGACGCGCCCTGCTCTTCCCCTGCCCGGCCCCGCTCAAGCGTGGCTGTGCAAGGCCTCGTCGCCCGGTGCATCCAGATGCGGCAAGGCATTGAAGCCCTGCAGCACCAGCCGCTGCGGGCTCAGCAGCAAGGGGCTCAGCGCACTGTTGCGCAGCTGCAGATTGAGCTCGATGCGCAGGGCCGGCGCCAGACCCAGCACCCAACCCAGGGCGGTGCTGATCGGCCCACCGCTGGAGACGATCAAGACCTGGGCCTGCGGCCCCTGCTCCGCCTGCAGGCGGGCCAGCAAGGCCGCCATGCCGGCCTCGAACTCGGCGTAACTGGCCATGCCCTGGGGCTGGCTGCGGCCCTCCATCCAGGCCAGCAAGGCCGCACGCAAATGGCGGAAAAAGGCGCGGACCGCCTCGGGCGTTTGCGGCGGCCCACCCGGCCGCGCGTCAGAACCCGGCTCGGCCACCGGCCAGGCGGCCAGCAAGGCGGCCGTGTTGTATTCATCGAGCGCCGGGCAAATCTCAGGCGCCGGCAAACCCGGCAGGGTCTCGCCCAAGGCAGCCAAGGACTGGGCATGGCGGCGCAGAGTCCCCATCAGCACGGCATCGAAGCGCCGGCCGCGGGCCTGCCAGTAGGCACCCAGGCGCTGGCATTGCAGCTGGCCCAGGGGGCTGAGCTGGTCGTAGTCCTCGGCCGCCAGCGAAGCCTGGCCGTGGCGCAGCAAGTGAATCTGTCCCATGGCCCCATCATCGCCGAGCCTGGGCCTGAAGCGGCAGCGCGCACGGGCCACAATGGCGGCATTCCAGCGCTGCCAACCACACCCACCATGACCCTGCCCGCCCTGCAACACGACACCGGCCCCGATCCCCGCACCAGCATCATCGTGCTGCACGGCCTGGGAGCCGACGGCCATGACTTTGTGCCTCTGTGCGAAGAGCTGGACCTGCGCGCCCTGGGCGCCGTGCGCTTCATCTTTCCCCATGCGCCGGAACAGCCCGTCACGATCAACGGCGGCTATGTGATGCGCGCCTGGTACGACATCCGCCAGGTCGACCTGCAGCGCCAGGAAGACGCCGACGGCGTGCGCGCCTCGGGCGCGGCGATCGCCGCCCTGATCGACGCCGAACGTGACCGCGGCGTGCCGGCGCACCGCATCGTGCTGATGGGCTTTTCACAGGGCTGCGCCATGAGCTTGTTCACCGGCCTGCGTTACCCCGAGCGCCTGGGCGGCATCGTCGCGCTCTCCGGCTACAACCCGCTGGCCGAGCAGTTCGAGGCCGAGCGCAGCGACGCCAACCGCCTGACGCCCATCTTCATGGCCCATGGCCGCCTGGACCCGGTGGTGGTGCCGGCGCGCGGCGAGGCGGCGCGCGAGCAGCTGCGCGCCCTGGGCCACACGGTCGAATGGCATGACTACGGGATGGAGCACTCGGTCTGCCCCGAAGAGCTGCGCGATCTGCAGGCCTGGCTGCTGAAGACCCTGGGCTGAGGCCTGGCGCCGGTTTGAGCCGGAAATCCCGGCTTTCAAAGCCCAACGCCCCGGCGCCGCTGAGGCACAGTTGCAAGCAAGGCACACTCCACACGCTCGCCCCGGGCTTGAAACCCCGGTCGAGCCCACCGCAAGAACGAAGACACAAGGGCGACCGACACGCCATGGATCGATTGGTCGAGCACCTGGTGGCCTGGCACAACAGCCACCCGCTCGCGAAACGCATCAATATCTACGACGTCCACACCATCGGCGTCGTGGCCCTGCCCTTCATGCGCAATGGCGGCGCAGCCGCGCCCAGCGCCGACCTCAGCGCACGCAAAGCCGGCCGCGACGGCCGCCCGCAGGAGCCGATCGAACCGGTGCTGACCGACGAGGTCTCGCCCGACAGCCTTGCGGCCTGGGGCGAGGAGTCGACCATTGCTGCCAACAGCAACGCCGCCGAGCTCGATGCCCTGGCCGACCAGGAACTCTGGCACCGCAGCAGCTGGGGCGAACGTTTCAAGCGCGGCCTGCGCAACTGGCGCAGCCGCAGCCCCAAGCCCGGCAAGCCGCGGCCCGCCGCCGGCTCGGACACCTGGCCAGCCTTCAGCGAGCGCTTCATCGCCGGCCTGACGCCGGCCCGCATCGCCAGCTTCGCCCAGCGCTTTGGCTATTCCGAGCAGCCAGGCGACGGCAGCTGGCCGCAGCGCGTGGTGCCCATCGACGAGCTGATGATGGGTGGCGGCAGCGCCGGCGGCGACGCGCAAGGCAATGGCGGCGCCTGGCCGTTTGAGCTCTACCTGGTCACCGCGGCCATCGACGCCGGGCGCTCGCGCACCCGCGTGCTGGTCGGCCAAGG
>JAIXSD010000259.1 GCA_027484885.1 Rubrivivax sp. | reverse complement strand
GGCAAGGAGGGCATGGGCTATGGCGACTTCAAGCTGCTCGCCGCCCTTGGTGCCTGGCTGGGTTGGCAGATGATTCTGCCCATCGTGCTGGGCGCCTCGCTGATCGGCGCCATCGTCGGCATTGCCATGAAGCTCAACGCCCAGCTGCGAGAGGGCCGCTATGTGCCCTTCGGCCCCTTCCTGGCCGGCGGCGGCCTGGTCGTGCTGTTTGCAGGCCAGGAGCGCGTGCTGGGCTGGCTGGGCTGGGCGTGAGCTCGCAGCGGCCGCCTGTGCGCATCGGCCTGACCGGTGGCATCGGCAGCGGCAAGAGCACGGTGGCCGGCTTCTGGGTTGAAGCCGGCGCCGCACTGATTGACACCGACGCCATCTCGCGCGCCTTGACTGCGCCCGGTGGCGCCGCCCTGCCCGCCATTGCCGCCGCCTTTGGCCCGCAGCTGGTGAACGCCGAAGAGGGCCTGGTGCGCAGCGCCATGCGCGAGCTGGTGTTCGCCGAGCCCGCGGCGCGCCAACGGCTGGAAGCCATCCTTCACCCCATGATCAGTGCCGAGACTGCCCGCGCGGCGGCCGCCGCCACAAGCGATCTGATCGTGTTCGACGTGCCCCTGCTGGTGGAATCCGGCCGCTGGCGTCAGCGTGTGGATCGGGTGCTGGTGGTGGACTGCAGCGAAGCCCTGCAGATCGAGCGCGTCATGCAGCGCTCGGGCCTGAGCCGCGAAGCCGTGGAGGCCGTGCTCCAGGCCCAGGCCAGCCGGGCCCAACGCCGCGCCTGCGCCGATGCCGTGATCCACAACCAGGATCTCGGCTTGAACGAGCTGCGCGCGCAAGTCCTGACCCTTGCGGCCCAGTGGCGCCGCACAAAATAGGCGGCTTGCAGGCGCGATGAAGCGTCGAGCAGCGATGGGCTGTGAAACAATCACGGCCTCGGGTGCGCAGCCGCGCCCCGCTTGCGAGCAACGCTGACCGACAGGGATGGCCGCCTTGGTCCTTTACGAGTACCCATTCAACGAGAGCATCCGCACGATGCTGCGCCTGGAGCATCTGTTTGATCGACTCGGGCAGCTGATGGCGCGCGAAACCCCGCTCGATCACCATTTCGCCCTGGTCACCATTTTCGAGATCATGGATGTGGCCTCACGGGCCGATCTCAAGTCGGATCTGCTCAAAGAGCTGGAGCGCCACAAGGTGCAGCTCAACAGCTACCGTGGCAACCCGGCAATTGCCGAGAGCGTGCTCGATGAAGTCATCGCCCGCATCGACCATGCCTTCGACGGCCTCAACAAGCTCTCCGGCAAGGCCGGCCATGTGCTGACCAGCAATGAGTGGCTGATGAGCATCCGCAGCCGCATCAGCATCCCCGGCGGCACCTGCGAGTTCGACCTGCCCGCCTATTACACCTGGCAGCAGTTCCTGCCGGCCCGCCGTCGTAACGACCTGATGCAGTGGACGCAAAGCCTGATGCCGCTGGCCGAGTCCCTGCAAGTGCTGCTGGGCCTGCTGCGCGACAGCGGCTCGCCGCACAAGGTGGCGGCCGTGGCCGGCCAGTTCCAGCAAAGCCTGGGTGCCGGCCGCAGCTACCAGCTGCTGCGCATGCGCCTGGACCCCAGCCTGGGCCTGGTGCCCGAGATCACCGGGCACCGCCTGATGGTGTCCATCCGCCTGATGCGTCAGGACGAAGAAGGCCGGCTCAAGCCCGCCCACCAGGACGCCAGCTTCGAGCTGACGCTGTGCGCCTGACTGACGCTCGTCTGAACGCTATTTTCTGAACCCGACCCAACCATGGACGCCCAAGCCCAGCCCCGCATCGTGCGCTGCCCCACCTGCGGTGGTGACTCGATCTTTGCCCCCAGCAACAGCTGGCGGCCCTTCTGCAGCCATCGCTGCCGTCAAATCGACCTGGGCGCCTGGGCCAATGAAGACTTTCGGGTCGAAGCCAGCCCGCCGGTGGAAGACGACTCACTGCCTCACTGAGGCGCCGGGCTCAGCAGGCCGCGCGCCTGCAACTCAAGCCCGGCCTGCTCGGGCGAGCGGAACAGCAAGGTCTGCCAACCCAGGGCCTGGGCTGCGGCGATATTGGCCGGATGGTCGTCGAGAAACAGGCAAGTCTCGGGCTCGACACCAAACTGGCGCCGCGCGAGCTCGAAAATCTCCACCCCAGGCTTGACCACCTGGACCCGGCCCGAAAACACGCCCTGCTCGAACCACTGCTGCAGTGGGTGGCTGCGCTCGAGATGGTCGGCCAGCGGTGCCGGCATATTGGAGAGGAAGAACAGGCGGTGCCCCGCCTGCTTCAGGGCCTCGATCAAGGCCACCGTCCCGGACTGAAGCTGCAACTCATCGGGCACGGCGGCCACCACTTGCGCCACCTCCTCGGCGGGCCAGCCGGTGCGCGCCGATATGCGCTCGATCACCGTGGCAGCGTCGATCAAGCCCTGGTCAAAAGCGCCCCAGGCACCGGCGTAATTCTCGAAGAACTCGGCCGCAGCCGCCTCACCCTGGGCCGCATTGGCCACGCGGTGAGGCCAGACCCGAGCCAGCAAGCTGGGCGGGTGCCAGCGAAACAGCACACCGCCGAAGTCAAAAACAATATTCACAAATTCACTCGGACAAGAGGTGTTGCAGCAGGCCGGCGGTCGAGCCATCCAAGCCTGCTGCATCGCCGCTGCTCAGGCGCGGCAGCAGGCTGTTGCACAAGGCCTTGCCCAGCTCCACGCCCCATTGGTCGAAGCTGTTGATGCCCCAGAGCGCACCGCTGGTGAACACCCGGTGCTCGTACAGGGCGATCAAGGCGCCGAGCGAAGACGG
>JAIXSD010000190.1 GCA_027484885.1 Rubrivivax sp. | reverse complement strand
GCTGATCCTGTTCTTGCTGCGCGGCCGGTTCGGCCTGGCTCAGGGCCAGCACGGCCGAGGCGGCGACGGCGCCCAGGGCGGTCAAGAAGGTGGTCAGAAGGCTGGTGTTGCGGGTGTCCATGATGCGAATCTCCTTGGTGAGGGGGTGGGCTCCTCTGTTGCGATGGTTGAAGTGTCGGCAAAGAGCGGGCGCGCCGCCAGGGCGGGGCGACGAGTTGCAGGCCGGAGCGCGCGAATCGCCATCCAGGGCGACGAAAAGCGGGCTGGAACCCACCCCAGCTGGCCGCGAATCCCTAGAAATCCCGAGGACAGAACGGCGGCCAGCCACTATGGTCGGCGGCGCACCTCGGCCGTGGCTGTCATCACGCCGTCGTGCGCCGCGGGGACGCTGCGCCTTGCGACACATTCGTTCACCGAGGGAGCTCTTCACCATGCCAGCCAGCCGCCAAGACACCCAGTTGCAGGGCATCACCGATCTGTGCCTGCTCACGCCGATCAAGCCCGGCTTCGTCAACGCCTTCGAGACCATCACCCACCTCGAGCGCCTGCGCCGTGTGCTCAAGACGCTGAACGCCCTGCGCCAGTCGGCGCGCGAGTCGAGCGAGACGCCCGAGCTGTTCACCGATGTGGTCAGCCGCTTTCGCATCGTGCACTCTTTCCGCTGGGCCATCGTCGAGCCGCGCCCGGGCATCGATGCCGAGGGCACGCCGCACAAATTCCTGCTCAATGTCTGTTTCGACGGCGGCTGGGAGCCGTATATGCGCGTCATCTGGGACGACCTGGGCAGCATGCTGGACCTGATGCTCTGCCACTGCGAGGGCTACCGGCTTTCACGCGAGACTTCGTTTGAGCGCTACATCGAGTGGGTGCGCGCCAACGAGTTCTCGGCCGATTTCCTCTACCTGGAATCGGGCCGCAGCTGCGCCGACCACGACTACCTGGCCGAGCTGGAGCGCCAAAGCCGCCTGCACCCCGAAGCTGGGGATCTGGCCGTGACCCGGCTGCGCCGCCCGCTGCCCGGTGAGAGCAAGCCCCTGCCCAGCGACCCGCGGGCGGCCTTTGACATGGCCGTGCGCGGCCTGCCGGCGCTGGCGGCGCTGTACTCGCTGGAGCGCTACTTCCTGCCCAGCGCGCCGGATGGTTTATGCCTGCTGCGCGCCAGCCGCGATGTGCTGTTCGAGCTGCGCGGCCTGGACACGCTCAAGCGCTTCCCTCTGCTGCCGCCCACGCCAGAGCAGGCGCAAGCCAACCCTTTGCTGGCCGCCGGCTATGCCTTGCGCGCCACGCACTACAAGATGCTGGCCTGGTTCGAGACCGTGCCGCCCCAGCCCGAGGTCAAACCGCGCGCCCTGGCCTACCGCGATGCCGACATCCAGGGCGGCATGCTCAGCGCCTATCCCGATCTGGTCGGTGGCGCCCTGGTGCTGCTGCGTGTGGCCAACCGCAGCCAGGCGGTGGCCTGGCTCAGCCAGCAGTTCAAGCCCAGCAGTGAAGCGGATCGCGCCCCGATCGAGGGCTTCTACCGAAATATGGCCCTGAGCCTGGCCGGCCTGCGCGCCCTGGGCGTGCCGGCCTCGCGCCTGGCGCGCTTCCCGCAGGCCTTCCAGGAGGGCATGGAGGCGCGCGCCGGCGTGCTCGGCGATCTGCGCCACAACCACCCGCGCTACTGGAAGCTGCCCGAGCGCAACTGGCCGCGTGCTGCGGCCGAACCGGCCCGCCCGGCGGCGCGCGTGGACCTCAATGCCGTGCATGTGGTGGTGCAGCTGCGCTTCGGTGCCGGTGTGAATGCAGCCACGGTGGATGCCGAGATCGCCGGCCTGGAGCGCGACAGCGGCCTGCAGGTGCTGGCCGTGCAGGACATGCGCCGCAATATTGACCCGAGCAGCGGCGCCACGCGCGAGAACTTCGGCTTCATCGACGGCATCAGCCAGCCCCAGGTGGACCCGCAGCGTGCCGGCGGCCCGCTGGCCAACCTGCCAACCGCTCCGGGCCAGCCCTGGTCCGACGCGGTGCCGCGTGGCGAGCTGCTGCTGGGCTTCCCGACCTCGCGCGACCGCCACGCCGTGCCCGAGAAGCCCGACGCCCTGCTCGACCTGGGCAGCTTCCTGGTCGTGCGCAAGCTGCGCCAGCATGTCGGGCGCTTGCATCGCCGCGTGCAGGAGCAGGCCCAGATCCATGGCCTGGACCCGCAGCGCGTGCTGGCCAAGATGATGGGCCGCAGTCTCGATGGCGAGCCGCTCGCGGCGCCCGGCAGCGGCCCCAGCAATGCCTTCAGCTACCAGCAGGATTCAGCGGGCAGCGCCTGCCCCTTCCACGCCCACATCCGCCGCGTCAACCCGCGCGAGGGCGCGGTGCCGCGCGTGCTGCGCCGGGGCATGTCTTACGGCCCGGCCTATACCGGCAGCCTGGCGCAGCCGGCCACGGCACAGGACGATGCCGCTCAGGACCGCGGCCTGATCTTCATGGCCTACAACGCCCATCTGGCCGAGCAGTTCGAAACCCTGCAGCGCTGGATCGCCGGCGGCAATGCCAGCGGCGGCCTGGCCGAGCAGGCCGACCCCTTCCTGGCCGTGGCCACCCAGGGCAAGCCCCGGGTCTACCGCTTTGAGGAGCAGACCGAGGCCGGCCCGCGCAGCATCCACCTGGATCTGGGCGACCAGCCCCTGGTCGAGCTGCAGTGGGGCGCTTACTTCTTCGTGCCCTCCCTGCCCGCCCTGCGCCATCTGCCGGCCCTGGTCGAGCAGCCGTTGCCGGCCGCGGCGCCGGCAGCGCAGCGCGCCCCGGCCCTGGACAACGCGAGCGCCTGGCAGCAATGGCTGGAAGACGCCAGCAGCCGCGATGCCGCCTGGGCCTATGTGCGGGCGCAGCCCGGCGGCGTGCTGCGCACGGCCTACGGTGTGCTGGTCGGCGAGGCCGCGGCCGTGCTCGAGGTTTTCCGCGACACCCAGCAGCGCTACTCGGTGCGCGGCTACGGCGAGCGCATGCAGCGCTCCATCGGCCTGGGCTATCTCGGCATGGACGAAGACAGCGGCCACCGCGAGCAGGCGCCGGCCATCAATGCGGCGATTGAAAGCATCGGCGAGCCCGAGGCCTTTGCCGCCAGCTACCGCGTGGCACGCGCCTACCTGGCCGCGCTGAAAGACGGCAATCAGAAGCTGGGCCAGCGCGAGGCCTTGCTGGACATCGAAAAGCTCTCCGAAGTGGTGCTGGACAAGCTCTGCACCCTCTGGTTCGGCCTGCCCAATGATCAGCAGATGCTGGGCACCGGCTATGTGCCCGGTGCGGCCAACAGCGCGCCGCGCTGCCCGCGTGACTTCTTCGCCGTGTCGCGCTACGTCTTCGGCCCGCAACCTGGCCCGGTGGTCGAGCAAGTAGCCAGCGCCAAGGGCCAGGGCCTGCAGCGCGCCGTGCGCGAGTGGCTGGAGACCAACCCTGCCCTGCCGGTCATCAGCCAAGCCATCAAGGACTCGCTGAGCGACGCCGCCAAGCTGGACCCCGACATCATCCCGCGCACCCTGGCCGGCATCATGTTGGGCTTCCCGCCCACCGTGCATGGCAACCAGGTCTCCAGCCTGGCCGCCTGGGTGGTGAGCAAGAAGCTCTGGGACTTGCAGCAGGACTGGTTGGGCGGCGCGCCCGCAGCCGCCGATCAGGCCTACGCCCGCGCCGTGGCCACTCTGCGGCCCACCTTGCTCGCCACCATGATGCGCCAGCCGGTGCCGGCCGCCGTCTGGCGCCGCGCCCGCGTGACGCACCATTT
>JAIXSD010000007.1 GCA_027484885.1 Rubrivivax sp. | reverse complement strand
GTGTCGAACCGGGCCTTGGCGCCCGGGCCATCCTGCTCGCCCGGCCAGGCGCTGCCGGCCAGGGTGCGCACCTGCCCCGCGGGGCTGATCACGCGAATGCGATCGTTGTAGCTGTCTGCAACATAGACCGAGCCATCGCGCCCGACCGCCACGCCCAGCGGGCCGTTGAAGCGGGCCCGCTCGGCCGGGCCATCGCGAAAGCCCGGCTGGCCGTTGCCGGCCAGCGTGCTGACCTGGCCCTGCGGGCTGATCTTGCGGATGGCGTGGTTGCCGGTGTCAGCGACATAGAGATTGCCCTGCGCATCTACGGCCATGCCCGAAGGGGTGTGGAACGCAGCCTCGGCCAGCGGGCCATCGCGAAAGCCCTCGACACCGCCGCTGAGGCTGTCCACCTGGCCATCGGGTCGCAGGCGGCGGATGCGGTTGCTGTCGCCGCCGTCGCTGATGTAGATCACGCCCTGCGCATCGACCGCAATGCCGTAAGGGTCGGCAAATCGCGCCTGGGCACGGGACCCATCGCGGTGGCCGGCATGGCCATCACCCGTCAGCAAGTCCAAACGCGCCGGTGCAGCGAACTCGCTGGGTGGCGGCACCGGCGGCATGGCCGGCGGCCGCGGCCTTGCGTCAGCCAGAGCCGCCGAATCGGCGGCACGCTCGCTGATCTCGGGCGTAGCAGCGGGCGGGCGCTCGCGCTGCAGCTTCAGCACCGCCAAGACCAGAATGCTCAGCGCCAGGGCCGCAGCGCCGGCAACCAGAAAGAACCGAAGACGGGGCCGGGCTGAGCGCCGAGTTGACGCGGAGGACGCGCGCGAAGAGGCAGACGAAGGCGGCATGGGCGCAGGAATCGGCAGACGAAAAAGACAGGCAACAAGCCGTCAGGCAGAGGCGACAGGAGCGAGAGAAGCACAGGCCGCTCGCGCCGGATCAGAGAGGCCGAGCTATCGCCGCCCAGGCAGGCCACAGGCTCAGCGCTTGCCCTTTTTCTTGTTCGGGTCGAGCTGACCCAAGGCTTCCATGGCCCGCTCGCGCCGTGCGGCCTTCTTTTCATCCATGCGCTGCATGGCTTTGCGCTGCGTGTAGCCGGTGCCGTCCGCCCAGGCCCACCAGGCCGCAGCGAGGCCGAAAGGCAGCAGCACCCAAAACCAGCTGGCGCTCGCCACGGGCTCCACGCCCAGTCATTTCAGCAGCACCGCGACAACACCGACCATCAAAAACAACATAGAGAGAAACCCTTTGCGCCAGCAGCTCAAGCCCATTGGTGAACACTACAATTCTCCCAGCGCTGGTTGGCTTGAACTGTAGAGCACAAATCCAACCGGCTTCTGCGGAATTGCCCCTTGGTCTGCCCCCGAAAGGAAGTCATGAAATTCGCATTCATCCTGGCCGCTCTGGCCACCGCCGCCGCTGCCCCGGCCGCTTTCGCCAACGCTGAACTGGCGCAGAAGAAAAACTGCATGGCCTGCCACGCCGTCGACAAGAAACTGGTGGGCCCGGCCTACAAAGACGTCGCTGCCAAGTACGCCAAGGACAAGGACGCTGCCACCAAGCTGGCCGAAAAAATCGTCAAGGGCGGCTCCGGCGTCTGGGGCCCCGTGCCCATGCCCGCCAACACGCAAGTGAGCGCGGCTGAAGCCAAGCAACTGGCCACCTGGGTGCTGAGCACCAAGTGAAGCCAGGCGGCTGAAGGGCCACGCGCCCTTGCGGCCCTGAAAGAAAAACAGGCCCCGAGGGGCCTGTTTGTTTTTCTGGAGCCGCTGTGCGTTCAGTAAGCCTGACCCAGTTGCTCGAGGATGGCCGGGTTCTCCAGGGTGCTGGTGTCCTGGGTGACGGCTTCGCCCTTGGCGACCGAGCGCAGCAGGCGGCGCATGATCTTGCCGGAACGGGTCTTGGGCAGGTTGTCGCCGAAGCGGATGTCCTTGGGCTTGGCAATCGGGCCGATTTCCTTGGCCACATGGTCGCGCAATTGCTTGGCGATGGCCTTGGCCTCGTCACCCGAAGGACGGGGGCGCTTGAGCACCACGAAAGCGCAGATGGCCTCGCCCGTGGTGTCGTCCGGGCGGCCGACCACGGCGGCCTCAGCCACCAGCTCGGTGCAGCTGACCAAGGCCGACTCGATCTCCATCGTGCCCATGCGGTGGCCGGACACGTTCAGCACATCGTCGATGCGGCCGGTGATGGTGAAGTAGCCCGTGTCGGCATCGCGGATTGCGCCGTCGCCGGCCAGGTAGTAGCCCTTGAGCTCGCTCGGGTAGTAGCTCTTCTTGAAACGCTCAGGATCGTTCCAGATCGTGCGGATCATCGAAGGCCAGGGCTTCTTGACGACCAGGATGCCACCTTGGCCGTTGGGCACATCGTTGCCGGTCTCATCGACGATGGCGGTGGTGATGCCCGGGAAAGGCAAGGTGCAGGAGCCCGGAATCAGCGGCGTGGCGCCCGGCAGCGGCGTGATCATGTGGCCACCGGTTTCGGTCTGCCAGAAGGTGTCGACGATGGGGCAACGGCCGCCACCGACATGCTTGTGGTACCACTCCCAGGCGGCGGGGTTGATCGGCTCACCGACCGAACCCAGCAGGCGCAGGCTGCTGAGGTCATAACGCGCCGGGTGCACGGCCTCGCTGGTCTCGGCCGCCTTAATCAGCGAGCGGATCGCGGTGGGCGCGGTGTAGAAGATGCTGACCTTGTGCTTCTCGATCATCTTCCAGAAGCGGCCCGCATCCGGATAGGTGGGCACACCCTCGAACACGATCTCGGTGCCACCCAGGGCCAGCGGGCCGTAGGCGATGTAGCTGTGGCCGGTGACCCAGCCGATGTCGGCCGTGCACCAGAACACATCGTTGTCCTTGAGGTCGAAGGTCCACTTGGTGGTCAGCGCGGCATGCAGCAGATAGCCGCCGCTGGAATGCTGGACGCCCTTGGGCTTGCCGGTGGAACCCGAGGTGTAGAGCAGGAACAGCGGGTGCTCGGCCTCGACCCACTCGGGCTCGCAGACGGTGGACTGCCCGGCCAGCAACTCGTGCAGCCAATGGTCACGGCCCTCGACCCAGCCGATCTTGCCGCCGGTGCGCTGGTAGACGATCACGTCCTTGAGCGTGGGGCAGCTGCCGTCGGCCAAGGCTTCGTCGACGATGGACTTGAGCGGCAAGGCCTTGCCACCGCGCAGCTGCTCATCGGCGGTGATGACCATCACCGCGCCAGCATCCTGCACGCGGTCGCGCAGGCTCTGCGCCGAGAAGCCACCGAACACCACCGAATGGGTGGCGCCGATGCGGGCGCAGGCCTGCATGGCCGCGACACCCTCGACCGACATCGACATGTAGATGACGACCCGGTCGCCCTTCTTCACGCCGCGGGACTTGAGCACATTGGCCAGCTGGGCAGTCTTGGCCAGCAGCTCGCTGTAGGTGACCTTGGTGACCGCGCCATCGTCGGCTTCAAAAATGATGGCGACCTTGTCGCCCAGGCCGCGCTCGACATTGCGGTCCAGGCAGTTGTAGGACACGTTCAGGCGGCCGTCTTCGAACCATTTGAAAAACGGTGCGTCGCTTTCATTCAGCACCTGGGTGAAAGGCGTCTGCCAGGTGACGAACTCCCGGGCCAGGCGGGCCCAATAGCCCTGGTAATCGGCTTCGCTCTCGGCCACCAGGGCCTGATAGGCGGCCATGCCCTTGACGTGGGCCTGTTCTTGCCAGGCGGCGCTGGGCAGGTACGCTTGTGTCTCGCTCATGAAGGTGTCTCCTCGGGCAGGGCTTGATTGCAATCTGTGCGAATGTTTGCAAGTGTGCGTCTTGTCTCTGACGAAGCGCTTACTCTAGCGCGGTAACTCAGCGTACCGAGACGCGCGCCGGTCAGCCTTTCTCCATCTCGCACAGGCGGCTGCTGAAGCGCCGGCAGGCCGCTGCGCCCCAAGAGAATCAGCACCATCCGGGGCCAGCCGTCACGGGCGTGAGAAGCGCGCCCCATAGAATCGCGCCAGTTCAAATCGACCACCGAGTGAAAACCCTATGAGCACACCGTCGCGCCCTTTGCGCCCTTTGCCCAACGTCATCTTCGCCAGCCGCTGGCTGCAGCTGCCCCTGTACCTGGGCTTGATCCTGGCGCAGGCGGTCTATGTCTTCCAGTTCTGGACCGAGCTGGTCCACCTGATTGAAGCGGCCTTTGGCAACCAGGAAGCCCTGGGCATGCTGGTCAAGAGCATCGGCTACAAGGCCACCGCCATCAAGAACGCCTCCGGACTTGTGATTGGCTACGAGCCGATTGCCAAGCTCAACGAGACCATCCTGATGCTGGTGGTGCTGGGCCTGATCGATGTGGTGATGATCTCCAACCTGCTGATCATGGTGATCGTCGGTGGCTACGAGACCTTTGTCTCGCGCATGGACCTGGATGGCCACCCCGACCAGCCCGAATGGCTGAGTCACGTGAACGCCTCGGTGCTCAAGGTCAAGCTGGCCACCGCCATCATCGGCATCTCGTCCATCCACCTGCTCAAGACCTTCATCAACGCCGACAACTACAGCGAGAAGACGCTGATGTGGCAGACCCTGATTCACGTCGCATTCTTGTTCTCGGCGATCGCGATTGCCTACACCGACAAGCTGCTCAACAGCAGCCACGACTCGGCGCACTGAGCGTCTGCCACGCGCGGCCTGACAGGTCGCCCGCCCAATGCAAACGGCCGCCCGAAAGGCGGCCGTTTGCTTTTCATCGCCAATCGTGCTCAGCCCGGCTGCTCGTCACCGAGGCGGAAGGTGTGCACCACCTCGGCCAGGCGCACCGCCTGCTCCTTCAGACTTTCGGCCGCGGCCGCCGATTGCTCGACCAAGGCCGCGTTCTGCTGCGTCATCTGGTCCAGTTGCAACACCGAGGTGTTGACCTCGCCGATGCCGCTGGACTGGGCCGCAGCGGCCGATGAGATGTCGCCGATGATGTCAGACACCTTCTGCACGCTGGCCACGATCTCGCTCATGGTGCGGCCGGCATCGGCCACCAGGCGGGTGCCACCTTCGACCTTGTCCACCGAGGCACCGATCAAGGTCTTGATCTCGCGCGCAGCCTGGGCGCTACGCTGGGCCAGCGAACGCACCTCGCTGGCCACCACGGCAAAGCCCCGCCCCTGGTCACCAGCGCGGGCGGCCTCGACGGCGGCATTCAAGGCCAGGATATTGGTCTGGAAAGCGATGCTGTCGATCACGCCGATGATGTCGCCGATCTTGCGCGAGCTGGTGTTGATGTCCTCCATGGTGCTGACCACCTGGGCCACCACCTCGCCGCCGCGCGCCGCAACCTCGGCCGCCGTCGCGGCCAAGCGATTGGCCTCGCCCGCGGAGCTGGCGGAGTGCTTGACCGTGCCGGTCAGGTGATCCATGGACGAGGCCGCTTGCTGCAGATTGGAGGCCGTCTGCTCGGTGCGGTTGCTCAAATCCTGGTTGCCATGCGCAATCTCGGCGCTGGCGGTGCGGATGGATTCCGACGAAGCCATCACCGTGCGCAGCGAGCGCCCCAGCTGAGCGGCCATGGCCGCCAGGGCGCGCATCAGGTCACCGACCTCATCCTGGCGCTGGCTGCTGGCATCGATGGTGAGGTTGCCAGCCGCCACCTCATTGGCCAGATCGGCCGCGCGCCGCAACTCGGCGGTCAAGGCCCGCTGCATCAACCAGGAGGCGGTGACCGCCAAGACACCGCAGAACAGTCCCAGCGCCCCCAAACCCCAGGCGATGTGGCTGGAGGTGCGGTCGGAGGCGTTCATGCTCTCGGTGGCGAACTCCTCCGCATGCTCGACCACGGCATTCATTTGCGCGGCCAGGGCATTGAAGGTGGCATCCCCCTCCTGCATGGAGGCCACCCCGATATTGGGGTCCATGGTGGCCAGATCCAGGGCCGAGTCGGCCTGCTTGAGGTATTTGTCGATCAGCACGCCCAGTTTCGAGGCGGCGGCCTTCACATCCTCGTCGGCCGCGGGCGAGTCCCCCAGGGCCTGAGTGACCCGCTTGACGCCGGCCAGCTGGCGGGCCAGGTCATCGCGCACATGCTTGACCTTGGCCTCATCGAGCGAGGCGATGATGGTCAAGGTGCGATAGACATTGGCGTGAACCAGAGCCAGCTGCTCACGCGAACTGGTCAAGGTGCGGAAGACATCTTTCTGGGCCTCAAAGCTGGCGCGGTTTTCGGTCGCCGCTCGGCTCAAAAAAACAGCATTGATCTGCCCGGCGCCGAACACGATGACCGCGGTCAGCAGCGGGGCGGCGAGCAATTTGCTTGCGAGTTTCATAGGACTCCCTGAGGAAGACGCACATGGCGCGGGCGGGCGTTTTTTGTTTTATTTGTAGATGCCGCCGCAGACCACCGTGTCATCAAGCCGCTCGCAATACATGCTCTTGGGCTCGATCTTCTTGGTCTCGGGATTGGTGAACTTGTAGTCCTGCCAGAAACTGGGCTTGGCCTTGCCCATCTCCACGCGTTCCTTGACAAAGGCTTTGCCGTCCACATCCTTCAGCTCGATCAGGTTCTTGCCCACCATCTTGATGTTGGCCCCGTGAGCATGCACCGTGCCATCAAGCCCGTAGACCACAAGGTAGAGGTCTTCGAAGCTGAACTGACCGCCCTTGACCGAGATCTCGGCATAACCCTTGTCCTTGCCTTCTTTCTTGATAAAGGCCACGCCTTTCTTGACCATGGCCACCGCCTGCTCGGGCGTGGCACCACCCTCAGCCGCCAGGGCCGGGCGCGGCAGAAGCGCGGAAAACGCCAGCAAGGCCGGCGCGACCAGGCCCATCAAAAGGGCCGGCGCGGCAGAGGCCGCGAGGGAGCGAGTGGCAGCGTGGACAGGCAAGGATTTCATAGCGGGTTCCTTTTCTGAGAGCGAGCGAATGAACAAAGACGAGTTCGCTGCGACGCGATTGAAGCGCGGGCGCATGACAGACGCCCGACACCTGCTGCTGCGCAGCCCCAAACCGACAAATCTGGCACGCAAATGACGCGTCAGCCCCGGCCGAACGCCATCCCGCGCCAGTCTGCTTCTTCGACCCGAAGCCGTCGAGCTTGAGCGTTTTCCCTCGCTCGCCAGCCCGGTGAACCCCGCTTGGGGATTTTTTACCTCGCCGCTGCCGGCGCCGCCTTGCTCAGGATCAAGGCACCCAGAACCCCGGCCAGGAGTGAGCCACTCAGCACGCCCAGCTTGACCCGCGTCTCAAAGCTCGGGTCCAGCCCGGCAAAGGCCAGGCCACCGATGAAGAGGCTCATGGTGAAGCCGATCCCGCAGAGCACGCAGACGCCGAAGAACTGGGTCCAGCTGGCGCCCTGCGGCCGGCTGGCCGCGCCGGTCTGAATCAGCAGCCAGGCGCTGCCGAACACCCCCAGTGCCTTGCCCAGCACCAGACCAGCGGCAATGCCCAGAGGCAGGGGCTCCAGCAGAGCCGCGGGGCTCAGGCCCGCCAGCGAGACGCCGGCATTGGCAAAGGCAAACATGGGCAAGATCAGGAACGCCACCCAGGGACGGAGGCCATGCTCCAGGGTCTCCAGCGGCGAGTGGCCGCCTTTGGGGTCGTGCATGGGGATGAAGAGGGCCGTGGCCACGCCGGCCAGGGTGGCATGCACGCCCGACTTGAGCACGCACAGCCAGAGCAGCAGGCCCAGCACGATGTAGACATCGCTGCGCATCACACCGGCGCGGTTCAGCAAGGCCAGGCCCAGCAGGCACAAGCCCGCCAGGCCCAGCATCAGCAAGGACAGCTGCTGGGTGTAGAACAAGGCGATCACGACGATGGCGCCCAGGTCGTCGATGATGGCCACGGCCGTCAGGAAGACCTTGAGCGACGCCGGCACCCGCGAGCCCAGCAGCATGACGATGCCGATGGCGAAAGCAATGTCGGTGGCCGCCGGAATCGCCCAGCCGCGCAAAGCCTGGGCATCGCCCCAGTTGATGGCGCTGTAAATCAGCGCCGGCACCACCATGCCGCCCAGGGCCGCCACCGCCGGCAGCACCGCCTGGCGGCGCGAAGCCAGCTCGCCCGCCACAAACTCGCGCTTGATCTCCAGGCCGACAAGGAAGAAGAACACCGCCATCCAGAGGTCGTTGACCCACACCAGCAAGGGCTTGGCCAGCAGCAAGGCCGTACCGCCGGCGCCATCGCCGATACGCACCTCGCCAGGGATGCGGGTGAAGGCCTGGTAGGCCTCGCCCCAGGGCGAGTTGCTGATGATCAAGGCCAGCACGGCGGCAGCAGCGAGGATGATGCCGCTGGCGGACTCGCTGGCAAAGAAACGGCGCAGGGCTGGGGTCACGACGGGATCCTCCTCGACATTACACTGGTGGGCATGCTTGACTTGACGCGCCCGACCGGCCATCCCGTCCTGGATGTGCCGGCCCATTCAGCGCCCCGCAAGCTCAGCCCGGCATGATGCCGCAAGAATTTCTCAGTTCCTCCCACTTCTCCCCTCCCCTGTACGGACTCACACCATGAGCACACAGATTCGCTACCAAGATCTGGTTGACAGCGTCGCCGGCGCCCTGCAATACATCAGCTACTACCACCCGGCTGACTACATCGCCCACCTGGCCCGCGCCTACGAGCGCGAGCAAAGCCCGGCCGCCAAGGACGCGATCGCGCAGATCCTGACCAACTCGAAGATGTGCGCCGAGGGCCGCCGCCCGATCTGCCAGGACACCGGCATCGTCAACGTCTTCCTGAAGATCGGCATGAATGTGCGCTTCGTGGACTTCCCCGGCTCGATCGAGGATGCGATCAACGAAGGCGTGCGCCAGGCCTACAACCACCCGGACAACAAGCTGCGCGCCTCGGTGCTGAACGACCCGATCTTCGAGCGCAAGAACACCAAGGACAACACGCCCGCCGTCATCAACATGACCCTGGTGCCCGGTGACACGGTCGATGTGATGGTGGCCGCCAAGGGCGGTGGCTCGGAGAACAAGAGCAAGTTCGTGATGATGAACCCCAGCGACAACCTGGTCGACTGGGTGCTCAAGACCGTGCCGCTGATGGGCGCGGGCTGGTGCCCGCCAGGCATGCTGGGCATTGGCGTCGGTGGCACGGCCGAGAAGGCCATGCTGATGGCCAAAGAGTCCTTGATGGACGACATCGACATGTACGAGCTGCTGGCCCGCGGCCCGCAGAACAAGCTCGAAGAGCTGCGCATCGAGCTCTACGAGAAGGTCAATGCCCTGGGCATCGGCGCCCAAGGCCTGGGCGGCCTGACCACGGTGCTGGACATCAAGATCAAGACCTACCCCACCCACGCGGCCAGCAAGCCAGTGGCCATGATCCCCAACTGCGCCGCCACCCGCCACGGCCACTTCGTGCTCGACGGCTCGGGCCCGGCCTTCATCGAGCCGCCCAGCCTGGACCTCTGGCCCGATGTGAAGTGGGCACCCGACTACAACAAGAGCAAGCGCGTCGACCTGAATGCGCTGACCAAGGAAGAAGTGGCCAGCTGGAAGCCCGGCGACACCCTGCTTCTGAACGGCAAGATGCTGACCGGCCGCGACGCCGCGCACAAGCGCATCGCCGACATGCTGGCCAAGGGCGAAAAGCTGCCGGTGGACTTCACCAACCGGGTCATCTACTACGTCGGCCCGGTCGACCCGGTGCGCGAAGAAGTGGTCGGCCCCGCTGGCCCGACCACCGCCACCCGCATGGACGGCTTCACCCGCATGATGCTGGAGAAGACCGGCCTGATCGCCATGGTCGGCAAGGCCGAGCGCGGCCCGGTGGCGATCGAAGCCATCAAGGACAACCAAAGCGCCTACCTGATGGCCGTAGGCGGCGCCGCCTACCTGGTCAGCAAGGCGATCAAGGCCGCGCCGGTGGTTGGCTTCGCCGACCTGGGCATGGAAGCCATCTACGAGTTCGATGTGGTCGACATGCCTGTGACCGTGGCCGTGGATGCCGGTGGCACCAGCGCCCACATCACCGGCCCGGCCGACTGGAAGGAGCGCATCGCCAGCGGCAAGACGGTGAGCATTCCAGTGAACGCGGGCTGATTCAAGCGCAGATCGCCCCCAGACAAAAAGCCGGCAGTGATGCCGGCTTTTTTCATGAGGGCTCAGCGGCCTTCTTGACCCTGAGCCTCGGTCGAAAGAGCGAGCCCGGTTACTGGGCGAGCGCCGGCGCCACGGGCGCACTTGCAGGTCGCACCGCAAGGCGCAGGAACTGCTTCTGGTCTGCATCGCTCAAATTCAGACTGCTGGGCAGGTCCAAATCGACGGCCAGCTTGGGCTCGTACATCAGCTGCCAGCCGCTGCCGTTCTGCTGATAAATCTGCACCTGCAAAAGGTGGCTGGGGCCTTTGTTGCCGGCCGCCGGCTTGCGAACCAGCAGACTCTCGACCTTGTAGCCCTTCAAACCCGACCCTGCGGCGGCAGTCACCTCCAGCCTGCTGGGCACGGACTCGGTCAGCTGGGTCTTGATGAACTCCTGCCTGCCTCCGACATTGGTCTCGAGGCTGAGCTCGTACAGCTTGCGCGCTTCAACACCCGCTGGCTCATGGGCCTGGGCTTGCAAGCCCAGCGCCAAACCCAGCACCGACAAAGTCTTCCAATGGCTCTTCATTGCACGGCCTCCCTTTTCTTTTCATCTGCGCGGTCAATCAGTCAGTGACTGGCACCGCTGTGGATTGTGGTTATCAAAATCAAGCACGCAGACTGTAGCGTGTCGGGCGCTGCGGTCAAGCGCCCCGCGCACGCCATCAAGCCCCGGCCTGGCGCACCACCCGCTGCGGGAACGGGATCTCGATGTTCATGCCGTTGAGCAGGCGCAGGATTGCCAGGTTCACATCCGAGCGCACGCCGCCCTGGCCGTTCTCGGGATCGGCGATCCAGAAGAACACGGTCAGCTCCAGGCCATCGGCGGCAAAGCTGCTCAGCTGCACCGAAGGACCAGGTTCACTGAGCACCCGGGGCACCTCACCCACCCGGGCCACCAGCTTGGGGATCAGGTCCTCGACATCGGTCCCGTAAGCCACCTGCACCACGGTGCTGAGCAGCACCTTGGGGTCGGCCAGCGAGGAGTTCTCCACCCGCTGGGTGATCATCATCTCGTTGGGCACCACGGCCTCGCGGCCATTGAGCGCGCGGATCACGGTGTAACGGGTCTTGATGTCGCTGATGCGACCCTCGAAATTGTCGACCCGCACCATGTCGCCGATGCGCAGCGAGCGCTCGGCCAGGATGACAAAGCCCGAGACGTAATTGGCGGCCAGGCGCTGCAGGCCCAGACCGATACCCACACCCAACGCGCCGCCGAGCACACCGAGCGCCGTCAGGTCGATGCCGGCCGCCGACAAGGCAAACAACAAGCCCACCAGCAAGAGCAAGGCCCGGGTGATGTTGGCGGCGATCTTGCGCAGGGACAGGTCCATGCCACCACCGCGCAGCAAGCGCGCCTCGATCACGGACGACACCCACAAGGCCAGCACCAGCACCACCACCGCGGTGAAGGAGCCTTCGATCAGATTGCGCAGCGAGATCTTGGTCACGCCGACCTTGAAGTCGATCGCGTCGAGTTCCTCCAGGAACCAGGGCAGCACGCCCGTGACCCAGAGGATGGAGCCGCCCCAGGCCATCCAGGACACGGTGCGCTCGATCACCTTGACCAGACCCGAGGTGGGCATGGCCGCGCTGAGCACGCGCACCGTCATGCGGATCGCGAGCAGGGACACCAGCACCGGCACCGCCAGCTTGAACACCGCTGGCGACAGGCCGAAATGCGGCAGCACCTGCTTGGCCAGCAAGGCCAGCAGCAGGGCCAGCACCGGGAACAGGGCGCCGTCCACCACATGACGGCCAAACAGCACGGACGCCGGCCGGTGGGCCACACGCCGGTTCAGCACGCTGACCACCAGCCAGGACAGGCCCAGGCAGGCCACCAGCACCGCCAGGCCGACCAAGGCGGTCGGGCTGAACAGGGCCGCGGTCAGGGCTTGCAGTTCTTCGAAACCGATCGGCTTGCTGTTGCTATTGCTGCTGCTACTCATGCGTTCAGTGAAACGCGGCTCTGTGAAGCCGGCGTGAATCCAGAAAAAGGTTCAAAAAAAGGAAGCAAGTCGGCCGCAGCGGCGCGGCCTCAGATGCCGGCCAGCACCCGCAGATGCACACCCACGCTGCGCGCCAGCGCATCGAGGTTGTAACCGCCTTCCAGGCAGGACACGATGCGGCCCTGGGCATGGCGCATGGCCACGTCCTTGATACGCTGGGTGATCCATTCGTAGTCGGATTCCACAAGGCCGAGCTGACCCAGATCGTCCTCGCGGTGGGCATCAAAGCCCGCCGAGATGAAGATCATCTGCGGCTTGAATCGCTCCAGCGCCGGCAGCCACATGGCCTCGATCATGGAGCGCACCTCCATGCCCCGGGTGTAGGCCGGCACCGGCACATTGACCATGTTCTCGCCCTTGGGCACGGCGCCGTTGTAGGGATAGAGCGGGTGCTGAAAGATGCTGACCATCAGCACGCGATCGTCGCCGGCGATGATGTCCTCGGTGCCGTTGCCGTGGTGCACATCAAAGTCGACGATGGCCACGCGCTTCAAGCCGCGGTCGTCCAGGGCATGGCGCGCCGCCACGGCCACATTGTTGAAGAAGCAAAAGCCCATGGTCTGGTCACGCGTGGCATGGTGGCCCGGCGGGCGCACGGCGCAAAACGCATTCTCGGCGCCCCCATCAATCACCAGATCGGTGGCCCGCACGGCCGCGCCCGCGGCGCGCAAGGTGGCGGCCCAGGTGTGCGGCGTGGCCACGGTGTCGGGATCCACCGCATGCGACTCACCCCGCTCGGCCAGGCCCTTCAGCAGATCGGCCAGCTCGGCCACATAGCTGTGGCTGTGCGCGCGTTCCACGGCCGCCAGGTCCACCAGCGGCGCCTCGTGGCGCTCCAGGGCCTGGTCGATGCCGGTGGCCAGCAGCCAGTCGTCGATAGCCGTCAGGCGCTGCGGGCATTCCGGGTGGCCAGGGCCCATGTCATGCCGGCGGCAGTCGGGGTGGCTGAAATAGGCTGTCGACATGGGGGCGCAAAGTTGGGGGAACGGAACCAGCCGCACGGTTTTCCGCTATGGTGTCTTGCATGACGCGTGAAACACAGACCCTACAAGACAGCGCAGCGCTACTGACGGCTTTGCAGCAGCAGGTTAGCACGATCATCAAGGGCAAATCGGCGCAGATCCGCGACGGCCTGGCCTGCCTGATTGCCGGCGGCCATCTGCTGATCGAAGACCTACCCGGCGTCGGCAAGACCACCCTGGCCCACGCCCTGTCCATCAGCCTGGGTCTGCAGTTCTCACGCCTGCAGTTCACCGCCGACCTCATGCCCTCGGACCTGCTCGGCGTCAGCATCTACGAGCGCGAGAAAGCCGGCTTTGTCTTCCACCCTGGCCCGGTGTTCGCGCAGGTGCTGCTGGCCGACGAGATCAACCGCGCCGGCCCCAAGACCCAGAGCGCCCTGCTTGAAGCGATGGAAGAAAAGCAGGTCAGCATCGACGGCGCCAGCCACGCCCTGCCTCAACCTTTTTTCGTGATCGCCACGCAAAACCCCAGCGAGCAGCTGGGCACCTACCCCTTGCCCGAATCGCAGCTCGATCGCTTCCTGATGTGCATCTCGCTCGGCTACCCGGACGAGGCCGCCGAGCGCGAGCTGCTGGCCGGCCAGGACAGCCGCGAAGCCTTGCGCGCCCTGCGCCCGGTGATGACGCCCGCACAGCTGCTGGCCACCCAGGCCGCGGTGCGGAGCATCCATGCCGCACCGGCCCTGCTGGATTACCTGCAAGCGCTGATCAAGGCCACCCGCTCGGGCGAGTGGTTCCGCGAGGGCCTGAGCCCGCGGGCCGGCCTGGGCGTGCTGCGTGCGGCGCGCGCACGGGCGCTGCTGGAAGGGCGCGATTTCGTCTCGCCGGACGACATCCAGGCCATCCTGCCGCAGACCATCGCCCACCGCCTGCGGCCCAAGGCCGGCGCCGGACGAGGGCCTCGCGAACAGGTGCGGGCCATGATTGAAGCGATCGCCCTGCCCTGAGCCCGATGGCAACGCAGATCTTGTCGTGCCCGGCGGTCACGGCGCTTCCCGATCGCGGGGAGCGCGTGGCATGAGCGCGGCCGCGAAGGGCCTGCGCCAGCGCTGGCAGGCCTGGTGGCTGGCCCGCCATCAGCGCAGCGACCAGTGGCATTTGAGCCAGCGCAAGCTCTACATCCTGCCCAGCCGGCCGGGGCTGTTCTTCTGCGCCACCTTGCTGGTGCTGCTGCTGGCCTCGATCAACGAGCAGCTGAGCCTGGGCTATTTGCTGACCTTTTTGCTGGGCGGTGCGGGCCTGGCTTCCATGCACAGCACGCACGGCAATTTGCAAGGGCTGGATTTGGCGCTCAAGCCGCCCGAGCCGGTGTTCGCGGGCGACGATGTGCAGCTGGAGCTGCGCCTGCACAACAACAGCCCGCGGCCGCGCTGGGGCGTGGGCCTGGCCGTGCATCCGCAGCGCCTGTCCAGCTTCAAGACCGCCCGCGAGTTCGCCTGGACCGATGTGCCGGCGCGCGACCAGGCCACGCTGCAGCTGCGCTTTGCCAGCCCGGCGCGCGGCCACCACCCACTGCCGGCCTTGCAGATCATGAGCCGCTTTCCGCTCGGCCTGTTCCGCGCCTGGAGCGTCTGGCGGCCCGCGGCCCGGCTCTGGGTCTACCCGCAGCCCGAGCGCTCGCCACCGCCTTTTCCCGAGAGCGCCGGCGGCGGAGAGGGCCAGGCGCAAGCCCAGCCCCGCGCCCTGCGCCAGGCCGGGCTGGAGCTGGACGGCGTGCGCGGCTACCAGCGCGGCGACTCCATGCGCCAGGTGCTCTGGAAGAAAGCCGCACTGAGCCTGGACAGCGGCGTGCATGGCGCGCCGCTCTGGGTGCGCGACAGCCAGGCCCTGGCCGCGCAAGAGCTGTGGCTGGACTGGCGCGACACCGCCGGCCTGACCGATGAAGAGCAACGCCTGTCGCGCCTGTGCGCCTGGCTGCTGGCGGCAGAAGGCTTGCAGCGCCCCTACGGCCTGCGCCTGGACGGCCAGGTATGGCCGCCCGCCCTCGGCGCGGCCCACCAGCAAGACTGCTTGCGGGCCCTGGCCCGGCATGGTCGGGCCGAGTCCATGAGCCATACCGGGGACGAGGGCGAAGCATGAGCCGCGGCGCCCTCCCCTGGTTCCAGCGCTCGGGCAGCCTGCCGCGCGAGACGCGCGACACGCTGTTCCTGCTGGCCACCATCGCCGCGGTCTTGCTGCCCCATCTCGACCACCTGCCGGCCTGGGCCAGCGGGATCACCGCCCTGGTGCTGGGCTGGCGCGGCTGGCTGGCCTGGCGGGGTCAGGCCTTGCCTGGGCGCTGGGCCCTGGTGGCCGTGCTGCTGCTCACCGCCGCGCTGACCTGGTCGACCCACCGCACCCTGCTGGGCCGCGAGGCCGGCATCACCATGCTGGTGATGCTGATGGCGCTCAAGACCCTGGAGCTGCGCGCGCGGCGCGACGCCTTCGTCGTGTTCTTCCTCGGCTTCTTTCTGGTGCTGACCAACTTCTTCTACTCCCAGTCGCTGCTGACGGCGCTGTGGATGCTGGTCAGCGTCTGGGCCTTGCTCAGCGCCCTGGTGCTGGCGCAAATGCCGGTGGGCCAGCCCAGCCTGCGCATGGCTGCAAGTCAAGCGGCGCGCACCACGGCCTGGGGCCTGCCGGTGATGGTGCTGCTCTTTCTGCTGTTCCCGCGCATCGCGCCACTTTGGGGTGTGCCGACGGATGCTGTCGGCCGCACCGGCCTGTCCAACACAATGGACTTTGGCGCCATGGCCGAGATCGCCAACGACGAGGCAGTGGCCATGCGCCTGCGCTTCGAGGGCGATCAGGCGCCGCCACCGCCCGAGGCGCGCTACTTCCGCGGCCCGGTGCTGGCCCAGTTTGACGGCCGCAGCTGGCGGCCCGCGCCGCAGACCTGGCCCGGCCGCAGCGACAAGCTGACCCTGAGCGGCGCACCCCTGCGCTACGAGCTGACCCTGGAGCCGCTGCGCATCAGCGTGCTGCCTCTGCTGGAGATGAGCCCCGGCCAGGCCGGCGAGGCCCTGGAGCTGGACGGGCTGAGCCTGCGCCGCGCGCCGGAGCTGCAGTGGCAGGCCCCGCGGCCCATCACCGAGCGCCTGCGCCTGAACACCAGCGCCTACCGCGACTACCGCCATGGCCCGCAGCAGAACGAGCTGGTGCTGCAGAACTACCTGGACCTGCCACCGGGCCTGAACCCACGCACCCTGCAATGGGCGGCCGATCTGCGCCGCCAGCCGCGCTATGCAGGCCTGGAGGAAGCGCAGCTGACGCCCCGCCTGGTCGAGGCGGTGCTGGCCCACATCCGCAGCGCCGACTTCACCTACACGCTCGCGCCGGGCCGCTACGGCGCCGAGTCGCCGCATCTGATCGATGAGTTCTGGCTGGACCGGCGCCTGGGCTTTTGCGAACACTTTGCCTCGGCCTTTGTGGTGGTGCTGCGAGCCATGGGCGTGCCGGCGCGGGTGGTGACCGGCTTCCAGGGCCTGGACCCGCAGCCGCAAGACGGCTACTGGATCGTGCGCAACAGCAATGCCCACGCCTGGGCCGAGTACTGGCTGCCCGGCCGCGGCTGGCTGCGCGCCGACCCCACGGCCGCAGTGGCGCCCGAACGGGTGCTGCAGGGTCAGGCCTTGCGTCCGCCGCCGGGCGTGCTGGCCAATGCCCTGGGCCAGATCAACCCCACGCTGTGGCTGAACCTGCGCCGGGGCTGGGAAGTGCTGAACAACCGCTGGCAGCAGCAGGTGCTCAACTACTCGCGCCAGAACCAGTTCGACCTGCTCAAGCAGCTGGGCGTCAGCCAGCCCGATTGGGCCGCCCTGGGCCAGCTCTGCGCCGGCGTGATCGCCGCCCTGGGCCTGCTGGGCGCTGTGTGGAACCTCTGGCAGCGCCACCGCCCGCAAGACGCCTGGAGCCGACAGCGGGGCCAGGTCTTGCGTGAGCTGCAGGCCCTGGGTCTGCGCGAGGCCGCCCCGCATCAAGGGCCAGGCACCTGGGCGCTGTTGCTGCGCGCTCGCTTTGGCGAGCGAGCTGAGGCCGCCGCGCGCCTGCTGCAATCGCAAGAGCTCGCCCGCTACGGCCGGGGCGCCGAAGCCCAAGCCACGGGGTGGCGCGAACGGCGGCGCTGGCTGCAGGACTTCCGCAGCGCCTG
>JAIXSD010000567.1 GCA_027484885.1 Rubrivivax sp. | reverse complement strand
GGGATGGGCAGGCCGCGCATCAGCACCTCGTGGAAACGCACGCTGCGCTCGGCCGCATCGCTGGCGTCCTGGCGCGGGCGGATCAGCTGCACATCGTGGTTGCGCCGGTGCAGGCCCTCGACGATGCGGGCCAATGTCATGGCCACACCATTGACTTCGGGCGGATAGGTCTCCGTCACGAAGGCAATCCGCAGTGACCGCTGGGCAGCGGGATAGTTGTCGACAAGGATGCTGTCCGCGCTGGGTGTGGGTTCCATGCAGGGCATCTTGCCTAGGACAGATAACAGTTCAATGACAGTGACCGGCGCCCGCGGCGGCCGATGGGCACGGGGCACGGGGCACTGGGCACGGGGCACGGAACAGGTTCGGCCTGGTTCCTTCGGCGCGCGCATGGTCACGCAGTTTTCATGCAGCAGCGTCACCATCGCGTCACGCAAGCCGATCGGGGCTGCGCCTGGGCGGCCAGCTCCCGGCTTGGCCGCCTCTTCCCCTTCACCACCATCACACCGCCGAGGTGACGCGTGCGCCACAACTTCCTGAAGAACCTTGCCCAAGAGCTGCGCGTGCAGCGCTGGGACGACCACCGCTACTACCACCACAGCCGCATCAACCAGAGCCTGCACCTGCTCAGCGCGATCAGCTTTGTGATCTCCTACGGCCTGCTCTTCGTGGACCCGGCCATGGCCGCGCTGCTGGCCTGGTGCGTCTCCATGACCAGCCGCCAGGCCGGCCATTTCTTCTTCGAGCCGCGCGGCTACGACGAGGTCAACCAGGCCACCGACGAACACAAGGAAGCGATCAAGATTGGCTACAACATCCGCCGCAAGATCGTGCTGCTGGCGGTGTGGGTGGCGCTGCCGGCCCTGCTGTGGCTGCAGCCCTCGCTGTTCGGCCTGATCGAGCCGGCCACCGATGTCCACGGCTTTTTGCATGACGTGGGCATCTCCTGGCTGTCGCTGGGTGTGGCCGGCCTGCTCTTCCGCGTGCTGCAGCTCTGGCAGCAGCAAAGCCTGATGACCGGCCTGACCTGGGCCACCAAGATCATCACCGACCCCTTCCACGACATCTGGCTGTATCACAAGGCACCGCTCTACCTGCTGCGCGGTGAATTGATCGACCCGATGGACCACGTGCAACACCCGCAAAGCCGCTGACACAGGGTCTGAGAAAGCACAGGGCGCCCGATGGCGCCCTGTTTTTCGCTCAGCCTTGGTGGCTCAGAAACGCTGCTGCAGCATCTCGCGCAGCACCGAGCGGCGGATGGCCTTGTTGGTCAGCGCCTCGTCCTCCCACCACCAGCCATCGGCCTGCATGGCCTTGCAAGCCTTGACGAAGCGCTGCAGCACCGCCTCGAAATCCGCGTCGCTGTAGTTGAGGCTGAAGATCAGCCGCCCGGTCCCCACCCAGCTGAGAGCCAGACCTTGTTCACGCAAATAGAACTGCAGCATCCAGTTGTAGCGCGAAGGCTGGGTGTAGAACACCGTCCAAACCGATTGCAGGTGGGCGATCTGCACCGGCACATCGGCCACCTGCAGGGCTTCATTGAAGTGCTGGGCCCGCTGCTCCCAGCGCTCGTCGGCCTGGGCGTAAATCGCCTTCACCGGCGCGCTCTCCAGTCGGTCCAGGAAGACCTTCATCGCGCCCATCACATAGGGGTGCGAGTTGAAGGTGCCGCGGGCGAAGCAGATGTCGGCCGGGCGCTGCTCGCGGAAGCGCTTCATCAGATCGCGCCGGCCGCAGACCACGCCGACCGGCAAGCCGCCGCCCAGGGTCTTGCCGTAGGTGACCATGTCGGCGCGCACGCCGAAATACTCCTGCGCGCCGCCGGCCGCCAAGCGGAAGCCGAGGAAGACCTCATCAAAGATCAGCACGATGCCGCGCTCGGTGCAGACCTCGCGCAAGGCCTTGAGCCAGCGGGTGTAGGCCTCGCGGTCGAAGCCGGCGCGGCGGCCGCTGTCCAGCAGGGACGAGTCGCCCGGCGCACCCTGGTTGGGGTGCAGGGCTTGCAGCGGATTGATCAGCACGCAGGCGATGTCGCGGCGCGTGCGCAGCACCTGCAGGCTGCGCGGGTCCAGGTCTTCAAGCGTGTAGGTTTCGCGCGGCGGCAGCGGGTTGCCGGGGCCGGGCTGCACATCCTCCCACCAGCCGTGGTACGCGCCGCAAAAGCGCACCAGGTGGCGGCGGCCCGTGTGATAACGGGCCAGGCGCACGGCCTGCATCACCGCCTCGGTGCCGGACATGTGGAAGGACACCTCGTCGAGCTTGGAGATGGCCTTGAGGCGCTCGACGTTCTCGGCCACGCAGGGGTGGTAGGCGCCGAGCACCGGGCCCAGCTTGTGGGTCAGGGCAATGCCCTCGTCCACGCAGTCGCGGTAGAAGTCGTAGCCAAAGACGTTGACGCCGTAGGAACCGGTCAGGTCGTAGAAGCGGTTGCCGTCGAGGTCTTCCACCATCACGCCGCTCGAGGCCTGCAGAAAGCTGCCGGTCTTGAGATGCTCGCGCAAGTAAGGGCTGTACTGGAAGGGCACGCGGTAGCTGCCGGTGAACTGCAGATCCGAAATGCCCTCGCGCGCACGCGCCGTCATGGCGATGCTCTGGGCATAGCGCTCGGCAAACACACCGCTCAGGCGCTGGAAGCCGACGCGGCGCTGCGCCTGCACCGAGTCGGGCGCACCGTCCGAGCCAAAAAAGCGTGCTTCGTCGTAGGCGTAGCCCGGAATCCAGCCCGCCAGGCGCTTGGCCATGCGCGAGTGGCCGGCCAGCGAGCGGTGCTTGGCCCGCGACAGCTCAAGGCGCCGCTTGGCCTTCGGCAGGGTCCAGGCCAAAGCGGCCAGAGCCAGGGCCGAGAGAGCAAAAGTTTCATTCATTCAGCGTGCCTACCTTGTCCTCGCCACCCCGGGGTGAGCGAGCTTTGTTGCGCAGACCTCTTGTCTAACAGCCCGAATTGACAGACTCATGAAAAGCAGCCTCCAGCCCCGCGCCCGGGGATTTCTCACACCGCGCCTGTGGGTGCAGCGCCTGCTGCAACAGGAAGACCTGAACTTCCTGCTCACCAACCGCATCCCGCGCATCGCCCTGACCCGCTTCATGGGCTGGTTCAGCCAGCTGCGCCAGCCGCTGCTGGC
>JAIXSD010000321.1 GCA_027484885.1 Rubrivivax sp. | reverse complement strand
CGCACCAGGATGTCGAAGCGGCGGTCGCCCTCGAACAGGGTGCCCGCCTCCTGGCCGCCAATGGCGATGGCCGCCGTCTCCTGCACCTCGGCCACGCTCAGGCCCAGGCGGGCCAGCTTGGCGCGGTCCAGCTGCAAGCTGAGCATGGGCAGGCCGGTGGTCTGCTCGACCTTGACATCGGCCGCGCCGGGGATGCGCTGCAGCACCGCCGCGATGGCCTCGGCGCTGCGCTCCATCACCGCCATCTCATCGCCAAACACCTTGACCGCCACATCGCTGCGCACGCCCGAAATCAACTCGTTGAAACGCATCTGGATGGGCTGGGTGAACTCGTAGTTCTGGCCCGGCACCTGGGCCACCGCCGCCTGCAACGCGGCCACCAAGTCGGCCGTGGGCCGCTTGGGGTCGGGCCATTGGGCGCGCGGCTTGAGCATGACAAAGGTGTCGGCCACATTGGGCGGCATGGGGTCGGTGGCGATCTCGGCCGTGCCCAGCTTGGCGTAGACGCGCTGCACCTCGGGGAAGGTCTGGATCACCCGCTCCAACTCGGCCTGCATGGCCACCGACTGGCTCAGGCTGGTGCCCGGGATGCGCAGGGCATGGAGCGCGATATCGCCCTCGTCCAGGCTGGGCACGAACTCGCTGCCCATGCGGCTGAGCATCAGGCCGCTCAGGCTCACCGACACGGCCGCCAGCACCAACACCAGGGGCTTGTTCAGCAAGGCCCAGTCCAGGGCCGGCGCATAGCCGCGGCGGGCCCAGCCCATCAGGCGGTTTTCCTTTTCGGCCACGTGATCGCCAATGAACAAGGCCACAGCCGCCGGCACAAAAGTCAGCGACAAGATCATGGCGCCGGCCAAGGCCGCCACCACGGTGAAGGCCATGGGATGGAACATCTTGCCCTCCACCCCGCTGAGGGCAAAGATCGGCAGGTAGACCACCATGATGATGAGCTGGCCGTAAAGCAGCGGCCGGCGCGCCTCGCGCGCAGCGGCAAACACCTCGGCAAAGCGCTCGCTGCGGCTCAAGGGGCGGCCGGCCAAAGCCTGGGCATGAGCCAGGCGGCGCACGCAGTTCTCGACGATGACCACGGCACCGTCGATGATGATGCCGAAGTCCAGCGCGCCCAAGCTCATCAGATTGGCGCTGACGCGGTTGGCCACCATGCCGCTGAAGGTGAAGAGCATGGCCAGCGGGATCACCGCCGCCGTGATCAGGGCCGCACGCAAATTGCCGAGGAAGAGAAAGAGCACCGCCACCACCAGCAGCGCACCCTCGAAGAGGTTGCTCTTGACAGTGGCAATCGCCTTGTCGATCAGCACCGTGCGGTCGTAGACCGTCTGCACGATCACGCCCTCGGGCAGGCTGCGGGCGATCTCCTTCAATTTGAGATCGACCGCGCGCGACACGACACGGCTGTTCTCGCCCATCAGCATGAAGACCGTGCCCAGCACCACCTCGCGGCCGTTCTCGGTGGCCGCGCCGCTGCGCAGCTCCTGGCCCAAGCCGACCTCGGCGACATCGCGCACGCGCAGCGGCAGGCCCTGGCGGGTCTGGATCACCGTGTTGCCGATGTCCTCGATCGAGCCCAGCTGACCCGGCGCGCGGATCAAATACTGCTCGCCGCGCCGCTCGATATAGCCGGCGCCGACATTGCTGTTGTTGCGCTCCAGCGCCTGCACCAGCTCGGCCATGCTCAGGCCATGAGCCACCAGCTGCTCGGGCCGGGGCGCCACCAGGTACTCCTTGGCATGGCCGCCGATGGTGTTGATCTCGGTCACGCCGGGCACGGTGCGCAGCTGCGGCTTGACGATCCAGTCCTGGATCTCGCGCAGGTCGCTGAGCGTGTAGGCCTGGCCATCAGGCCGACGCGCCTCGGGCTTGGCTTCCACCGTCCACATATAAATTTCACCGAGGCCGGTGGCAATGGGACCGAGGGCCGGCGCCAGGCCGGCCGGCAGCTGGCCGCGCGCCTGCTGGATGCGCTCGTTCACCAGCTGGCGGGCGAAGTAGATGTCGGTGCCGTCCTTGAACACCACGGTCACCTGGGACAGGCCGTAACGCGAGAGCGAACGCGTCTGCTCCAGATTCGGCAAGCCGGCCATGGCCGTCTCGATGGGGAAGCTGACGCGCTGCTCGGATTCCAGCGGCGAGTAGCCGGGCGCCTCGGTGTTGATCTGCACCTGGACATTGGTGATGTCCGGCACGGCGTCGATGGGCAGGCGCTGCAGGCTGTACAAGCCCCACAAGGCCATGGCCAGCACGCCCAGCATCACCGCCCAGCGCTGGGCGATGGCGGCTCGTATGAGTTTTTCAAACATGATGGTTTGCGTCCTCTCGCGGTTCTTTGCTCATCAGTGCGCGTGGGCCGCGGCCGACTTGCCCAGATCGGCCTTGACGACAAAGCTGTTGGCCGAGGCGTAGCGCTCCCCGGCGCTCAGGCCTTGCAGCACCTCGGTGTGGCGGCCGTCGCTGCGGCCCAGGCGCACGGCGCGGGCCACCATGCGCTGGCCTTCGCGCACGTACACCTCGTCGCGGCCTTCGCGGCTTTGCAGCGCTTCGTTGCGCACCGCCACCGGCACCGTCACCTCCCCCGAGGCGCCTGTTTGGCCTGTTTGCAGCGCCACCGTCACCGGCTGGCCCGGCCGCCACTGGCCGCGCGGGTTGGGCAGCAGCAATCGGGCCATGGCGCTGCGGCTTTGCTCGGCCACGGTGCTGCCGATATGGCTCAGCGTCAGCGTCGGCTCGCTGGCCGGCGAGCCCTGGATGCGGCCGCGCGCGCCGATCTGCAGCTGGCCCAGGGCCTGCACCGGCAGGCTCAGCTCCACCCACAGCGTGCCCATATCGGCCAGCTGGAAGATGGGCGCATCGTCCTTGAGCACCTCGCCGACGCTGATCTTTTTCTCAACCACCACGCCAGCCATGGGCGCGCGCACCTCGTAACGGGTCAGGCCCGCGGTGCCGCTGGCCGCCGCGCCGGCGCCCAGGGCTTGCAGCTTCTGGCGCGCGTTCTCGGCCGTGATCTCGGCCTCCTGGAAGGCCTGGCGGGCTTGCAGGTAATCCTGCTCGGCGCTGATCTTTTCCCCCCAGAGTTTCTTCTCGCGCTCGTAGACGCCGCGCGCCAGGGCCAGGCGCTTTTGCGCCGCCAGCAGCTCGCTGCGCTGGTCGGCCAGGGCCTGGCTGGAGATGACGGCCAGCACCTGACCGGCCTGCACCCGGTCACCGGCGCTGACACGCACCGCCTCGACCTGGCCGGCCAGGCGTGGCGTCACCAAGACGCTGCGGTCCTGGTTCAGCTTGACCTCGCCCAGCAGCTCCAGGCTGCGGGCCAGGCTGGCCGGCCCGGCGGCTTCCAGGCGGATGGCTTGGCGCTGCAGCTGCTCGTCGCTGAGCTCGACGAATTCTTCGCCGCCCTCGGCATGGCTGGCCGCGCGGTCTGTCGCCGCCGAAGCCGGCACGGCCGGCGCCTTGGGCTTGGCGGCTTCTTCCTCGTAGCCATGCCCCTCGTCGCCATGGGCGTGGGCCTCACCGGCGGCCGAGCCCGGCCCGCCATGCAAGATGGCCCAGCCGCCGGCCAGGCCCAGGGCCAGCACCACGGCCACAGCCAGGGCCT
>JAIXSD010000285.1 GCA_027484885.1 Rubrivivax sp. | reverse complement strand
CGGCCGCTGTCCACCGACTGCAGGGTCGATTCGGTGATTTCCAGCTCCAGGCAGGCCGGCGGCAGGCCGTGGCGCTTCAAGGCCGCGGCCACCAGCTCGACAAAGCCGGGTCGCTGCAGCTGGCGTGCCGAGATGTTGACGGCCAGTCGGTCCAGCGGCCGGCCGCTGGCCAGCCATCGCACGCCCAGGCGGCAGGCCTGGTCCAGGGCCCAGCGGCCGTAGTCCTCGATCAGGCCGATGTCCTCGGCCACCGGGATGAAGCGATCGGGGCTGATGGCGCCCAGCTCCGGGTGCTGCCAGCGCATCAGCGCCTCGGCACCGATGAGTCGGTGGCGCACCATGTCGACGATGGGCTGCCAGTGCAGCTGCAGCTCCTGGCCCAGGCGCGCGCGGCGCAGGCCTTGCTCGATCTGCAGGCGTGCCACGGCCTTGTCGGAGAGCTGGGCGCTGAACACCTCACAACGGTTGCGACCTGCGGATTTGGCCTCGTACATGGCCGCGTCAGCCGCTTGAATCAGGGCGTCAGCTGTGCGGCCGTGCTCGGGGAACTGGGCAATGCCCACGCTGGCCGACACCGAGACCGGGTCGCGGCCCTCCAGCGCCACCGGCAGGCGGATCTGGGTCAGCAGCTTGTCGGCCAGGGCGCTGGCATCCTCGATGCGATGGATCTCGCTGAGCAGGATGATGAACTCGTCGCCACCGAGACGCACCGAGACATCCGAGCGGCGCAGGCAGAGCTCCAGCCGGCGCGCAATCTGGATCAAGAGCTCATCGCCGACGCCATGACCCAGGGTGTCGTTGATGGTCTTGAAGCCATCCAGGTCGAGGAAGAGCAGGGCGAAGCGGGCCGGCGCGCGGTCGGGCTGGCCCTCGCTTCCGATGAAGTGGCGCAGGCAGATTTCGAGATGGTGGCGGTTGCCCAGGCCCGTCAAGGCATCGTGGTAGGCCAGGTGTTGAATCTGCGTTTCAGCCCGCCGCAACGCTGAGATGTCGGTGAAGGTGAGCACCTGGTGGCTGAGCCGTCCCTCGGCATCGAGCACCGGGGCCAGGTGTTGCCAGGCCGGGAACAGGTGACCGTCGCGATGCCGGCACATGGTTTCGCCGTGCCAGACGCCGCCGCCATGGCCCTGGCCTTCGCCGCGCGCCTCGCTGTCAAAAGGCAGGGCGTCGTTCTGCCGCTGCGCGGGCAGAAAGCTGCGCACATCCTGGCCCAGCACCTGCTCCAGAAGCCAACCGGTCATCTGCGTGAACGAGGGGTTGATGGCTCGCACCCGGTGCTGGGTGTCGAGGATGACGATGGCGTCGGCGGCCGATTCGAAGACCACGGCGGCCCGGCGCAGCTGGGCCTCGGCCTCCAGTTGCAGGCTGATGTCCCGGAACACGCCGATGATCTTGCCGTCGCCGGGCATGCCTTCGCTGAAATGGCAGGCGCGGATCTCCAGCCAGGTGGGGGGCTCCTGGGCCGGCTTCCAGCGTGTCACGCAATGGACCGAGCCGCCCGGCTGCAGTAGCACGGCGAGTTGCTCGCGCGCCTGCAATTCGATGCAGTCCATGAAAGCCTGGCGTGACAGGGCAAAGCCGCGGGCCGTGGCCGTTTGCAAGGGTTCGACGTGGCCGCTCAACTCGATCTGGTCCGACGCGGGATGGAACTCCATCACCCCGAGTTGGGCCGCGTCCAGCGCCAGGCGGTAGCGCTGCTCGGCCCGCTCGGCCTGACGCTCCACCTCGCGCCGTGCCAGGGCCATGCGGATGGTGGCATTGAGCTCGCGCAACTCGAAGGGCTTGAGCAGGTAACCGTAGGGCGCGGTCAGGCCGGCCCGCTCCAGGGTGGCCGGCTCCGCGTAGGCGGTCAGGTAGATCACGGGGATGCGCAGCTGGCTGATCAAGGTCTGCGCCGCGCGCGTGCCGTCGCCGCCTTTGCCCAGATTGATGTCCATCAGCACCAGGTCGGGCCGATCGCTGCGGGCCAGTTCCAGTGCGCGCTGCTCCGAGGCGGCCACGCCGCAGACCTCGTAGCCCAGCGATTCCAGGTCTTGCTTGAGGTCGAGGGCGACGATGCGCTCGTCCTCGACGATCTGGATGCGGGCCAGGCGTGGCGTTGGTGCGGGCGGGCTGGCGGGTGGCGGGGTCAGGAGTGCATTCATGCCGGAGGAACCTGGTTGGTCGAGTGGGGCAGGGCCTGTGTGGCTGGCGAGAGGGGGCGGGTGGCGACGCCGGCACTGGAGTCACTGGGCGGCTCTTGCTGGCTGGCGAAGCAGACACGGATGCGGGTGCCCGGGCCATCGAGCAGGCTGAGCTCGCCCTCGAGCTGCTCGGCCAGCAAAGGCACGAGCTGAAAGCCCAGCGTGCGGCTGTCTTTCCAGTCCGGGCGCTGGGCCAGGCCGACGCCGTCATCGCCGACCTCGACGCGCAGCAGCCCATCGGCATCGCGTTCGGCACGGATTTCGATGGCACCCGCCCGCCCCTCCGGAAAGGCGTGTTTGAAGGCGTTGGTGACGAGCTCGTTGACGATGAGGCCGCAGGGGATGGCTTCTTGCAGGTGGATGGACAGGCCGCTGTCGGGGGCCTGCACCTGCACCTGAATGCTCTGCTGTGGGTCGCTGTAGCTCTCGCGCAGCAGGGCGGCCAGGCGTTTGAGGTAGGGCCCGAGCTCCAGCTCGGTGAAGTCGTTGCGCTCGTAGAGCAGCTGGTGGGTCAGGGCCATGGCGCGGATGCGGTTCTTGCTCTCGCGCAGCACCCGTTTGACCGATTCATCGACATGGCGCGATTGCAGTCGCAGCAGGCTGGAGATGATTTGCAGATTGTTCTTGACCCGGTGGTGCACCTCGCTGAGCAGCGCGGTCTTCTCCTGCAGGGCACGTTCGATCTGGGCTTGCGCGGCCAGGCGTTCGTCGATGTCGGTCACGGTGGCCAGCACCTCGGGCGGCTCGCTGTCGGCAATCGGGTTCAGGCCGACCTCGATATTGAACAAGCTGCCGTCGCGCCGCAGGGCCTGCAGCGAACGCCGCTTGGCCATGGACCGGGTCTGCAAATGGCCGAAGAACTGGCCGATCAGGGCCGGGTGGCCCTCGCGTGCGGGCCCGGGCACGAGGCTGTTGATGTCGCTGTCCTGCAGGCCGCCGGTGGGGCTGGCGAACAGGCGGTCCATGGCGGTGTTGGCCAGCAGGATGCGGCCGCTGGCGTTGACCAGGGCCATGCCGTCGGGCGCGGCATTGAAGGCGCTGCGGAAACGGGCCTCGCTGGCGCGCAGGGCGCGCTCGCTGTGCACGCGGTCGGAGATGTCGATGCCCGAGGCGATCACATGGCTGATGCGGTCCTGGCTGTCGCGCAGAGGCGCCAGCATGAAATCGATGGTCATGCGTGAGTCGTCCCGCATCCGCACCACCAGGTCGCGCCGCACGATCTGGCCCTGGCCAGCATCCGTGATGGCCGCCTGCAGCCAGGCTTGCAGCTCGGTGTCATGGCTCCACCAGTAGGTGTCGCAAAAACGGCGACCCAGCACCGCGTCTTTGCCGATGCCCGCGGCCTCCAGCGGCGCGCGGTTGGCCTCCAGCAGCAGGCCGTCCAGGCTGAGCAGGCCGACGAAGGCGAAGAGGCCGTCCAGCACCCGGCGCAGCTGGGCCTCGCTGTCGCGCAAGGCTTCCTCGGCGCGCCGCTGGCTGCTGATGTTGACCGCCTGCACCAGGATGCCCACAACGGCCTGCTCTGCATCGTGCAGCGGCAGGTAGCTGGCCTCCCATTCCGAGAGCTCGCCCGGGTGGCTGGGCACCTGCACCTGGATGCGAAATTTCTCCTGCGCCTGGCCCTGGTGCAGCACGGCGTGCAGCAGGGGCGCCAGGTGCGGGTAGGCCTCGGGCAGGACCTCGGCCACGCTGCGGCCCAGCAGCTGCTCGGCCGGCACACCGTTGAAATCGGCCAGGGCGCGGTTGACGCGGCGGTAGCGCAGCTCCCGGTCCAGCACGGCCAAGCCGACCGGCATGTCGCTGGCGAACAGGCAGTCGAGCACGGCTGCGTCGACGGGCG
>JAIXSD010000436.1 GCA_027484885.1 Rubrivivax sp. | reverse complement strand
TCAGCGCCATGGTGTAGTCGAACAGCGCGGTGTCGCTGCGCACCTCATGGCCCAGCGGGTAGCGGCGCGCCAGGGTCTCGCCCAGGCGGCCGGCATCGATCAGCTGCTGCACCTGGGCCTGCAGCTCGGCCGGGTAGCCGGCCAAGTACTTCAAGGTCGCCATCGAAGGTCTCAGCCAGCCTCAGCCACGGCCGTGCTCGGGTAATGGGCGGCGATCCAGGCCTCGAATTGCTGGCACATGGCCTCCTCGCCCGCCTGGTTGTCGGCCAGCAGCTGGTCGCCATGGACGATGCGGATTTCGGCCGCCAGGGCCGCCGGGACCTCGCTCGGATATTGGCGCTGCGCGGCGGCGGCCATGCTGGCCTGGGCCTCGGCCCAGCAGTCCTCGACCGACTGGTTGCAGGCCTCGGCCAGGTAACGGGCCGAGAAGCCCTCGCCCGTCAGGCTGCGCAAGGTGGCGTCGTGGTCGATGCTGTTGCCGGGCTCCCAGTAATGCGCCGACAGCGCCGGGCCGATGGCCGGGTTGTCGGTCAGATAGCCATGCTCGCGCAAGAAATGCGCACGGGTCTGGTAGACGGCCATATGGGCCAGCAGATAGCCCTGGTAGGACGCGGCCGACTCCTGGTTCAGCAGGTGCGGAATGGCCAGCAGCGGCCGCGGGCTGTGCACGCCCAGCACGCGCAGCTCGGTCGCGCGGGCCAGGGCCAGCACGTTATCGGCGGTCAAGGCTGCGTCCGGCAGGGCATAAAGCGCCGCTTCAAAGTAAGGCACCACGGCGATCGAGCGCTCATCGAAGGCGCGCATGGGCTGGCTGCTGGCGATGCGGGCGTGGATCAGCTCGTCGGGGATGGGCTCGCCGGCCGCATTGCGGGCATAACGCTTGAGCCAGTCGGCATCGCCGAGCAGGCTGTCGCAGAACATCGATTGGGTTTCGGCGTAGGCCATCGAGGTCGGCGCGAACTCCTGCGAGAAGCAGGGCGAGTTCTGCACCACATTGGCGAAATGCGCCGCATGCCCGCCCTCGTGGAACAAGGTGTTGATGGCACGCAGGCCACTGCCGATCTGGTCGGGTTTCGCCTCGGCGGTGAAGTTGATCTGGCCCGGCACCCAGCGGCCTTGTGCGTCGAAATGGCTGGGAATGGGGCCGTGGCAGAAGCCGTTCTGGTACTTGCCGGCGCGCTCCAGCAGGTCAAGCTGCAAGGTGGCGCCGCGGTACTGGATGCCCAGGCGGCGGAAGCTCTGCACCCAGCGGCGCAGGGCCGGACCGAAAGGCATGTAGGCATCCATGCGGCGCACCACATCGCCGGCCGAGTAAAAGCGCAGGTTCCAGGGCTGCAGGGCCTGCTCGCCATGACGGGCCTTCAAATCAGCCAAAGCGCGAGCATGGGCCGCCTCGGTGCGCTGCACGAAATCATCGAGGATGTCTTTGAGCTGCTGCGGCGTCATGCGCTCGTTCTTGCGCAGCTTGAGCTCGAAGTAGTTGTCAAAACCCAGGGCCCGGGCAAAGCGGTTGCGCAAGCGCACCAGATCGAGAAAACCGTTCGCCAGCACCCAATGCTCGATGGCATGGAAGGCTTCGAGCGAGCTGCGACGGCGCGATTCCTCGGGGTTGGTGGCCAGATTGGTGGCCAACATGGACAGCGAGGCCACCTCGCTCTCGCCCGCCTCGTTGATGTGCCTCGGCTGCAGCTCGCGCTTGGCAGCAAAGATGCGGCTCTCGGCCTCGATCAGCTCGGCCATCAGGGCGCGGCCGGCTTCGTTGTCGATGATGTTGGCCTCGAACACGGCCAGCCAGCCGCGCAGGCCGTGCAGCAGGGCCGCGCGTTCCGGGCTCTCGGCGGCCGACTCAAGCCGTGCGATGTGCTCGCGCGTGGCGGCCAGGCGGGCCGGGTCGGAGATGAAAGCCTTGTAAGCGCCCTCGGCCCGCTCAAAGCCGGCCTGGTCCTCGCTGGTGGCCATATAGGTGGCCCAGAACAGGTCTTCCTTGCTCTTGTGGACCTGCAAATAGTCCTGGTTCAGCTGGTCAAAAAAAGCGCGGGCGCGGTCCATGGAGGCGGCTCTTGTGAAGTCGGCAGGGGCGAGAGCATAGCGGTTCGGCCGCGGCAAGCGGCTTGGCAAGGCCACTTTGGGCCATCATGCCGGCATGTGCACGACCTTCCAGATCCGCCTGCTGCAGGCGGACGAAGCCAGCGAGAGCTTCCCCGCCCGAGCCGACCAGACCGTTTTGCAAGCCGCCCTGCAGGCCGGCGCCTCCATGCTCAGCAGCTGCCGCAATGGCAGCTGCCGGGCCTGCGTGCGCCAGCTGCTGGAGGGTGAAATTGCCTACCGCATCGAATGGCCAGGCCTGAGTCGGGAGGAAAAGGCCGAGGGCTGGGTGCTGCCCTGTGTGGCAGAGGCACGCAGCGATCTGCTGCTGGCGCCGGTGCGGCGCGAGGCCGGCTGAAGGCCGGCGCTCAGCGCGGCGCCGCGGGATCGGCCGATGCGGGATCGGCCAGCGCATCGGCGGCAGCTGCCTCAACCGCCGGCTCGGGCGACACCGCCGCCGTTTCGGCCTCTTCCAAAGCCTGCACCATGGCCTGACCCGGGTTGCGCTCCTTGGCGGTCACTTCCAGGTAATGCTGTTCGATGAAACCCTTCTCGACCAGAT
>JAIXSD010000650.1 GCA_027484885.1 Rubrivivax sp. | reverse complement strand
CCGGTCATGATGTTGTCCAGCACGCTCATGCCCTTGAACAGGGCCAGGTTCTGGAAGGTGCGGGCCACGCCCATCTCGGCCACCTGGCGTGAGCTCATGTGCTTGAAGGTCTTGCCGCGAAAGCTGATCTGCCCCTGCTGCGGCTGATAGACACCGTTGATGCAGTTGAGCATGGAGCTCTTGCCCGCACCGTTGGGGCCGATGATGGAGCGGATCTCATGCTCGCGCACATCGAAGCTGATGTCGGTCAGCGCCTTCACGCCGCCAAAGCTCAGCGAGATATTGCGCACTTCGAGAATCACATCACCGATCTTCTTGACCGCGGTGTTGTCGCCGGGGATGCTGATGTCGTTTGGGTCCATCGGGCTGCTCATCATCAGGCGGCGCTCTTCACGGCCGCAAAGGTCTGGGCATCATTGATGCGCAGATCGGCAGACACCTTGCCGCTGCGCCCGTCCTCGAACTTGACGGCCGTCTCGATGTATTGCGAGCTGCGGCCGGCGTACAGCGCCTCGATCAGCAGCGCGTACTTCTCGGCGATGGCGCCGCGCCGCACCTTGCGGGTGCGGGTCAGCTCGCCGTCGTCGGCATCGAGCTCCTTGTGCAGGATCAAAAAGCGGCTGATCTGGCTGCCTGCCAGCAGCGCGTCCTGGGACAGATCGGCATTCACCTGCTGCACGCAATCGCGGATCAGCTCGTAGACCTCGGGCTTTTGCGCCAGATCGGTGTAGCCGGCATAGGGCAGATTGCGCCGCTCGGCCCAGTTGCCCACGGCGTCGAAGTCGATGTTGATGAAGGCGCAAACCCGGTCGCGGCCATCGCCAAAGGCCACCGCCTCCTTGATGTGGGCAAAGAACTTGAGCTTGTTCTCCACATACTTGGGCGCAAACATGGCGCCATCGAAGGCCCCGCCCCGCAGCCGCCCCACATCCTTGGCCCGGTCGATGATCTTCAGGTGGCCATGGGCATCGATGAAGCCGGCGTCGCCGGTGTGGAACCAGCCCTCGGGCGTCAGCACCTCGGCCGTGGCCGCCTCGTTCTTGTAATAGCCCTTGAGCAGGCCCGGCGACTTGACCAGGATCTCGCCGCTCTCGGCCAGCTTGATCTCCACGCCCTCGATCGGCACGCCCACGGTGTCGGCGCGGGCCTCGTGGTCGGGCTGCAGGCAGACGAAGACGGCGGTCTCGGTCGAGCCGTAGAGCTGCTTCAGATTGATGCCGATGCTGCGGTAGAAGCTGAAGAGATCGGGGCCGATGGCCTCGCCCGCCGTGTAGGCCACGCGCACCCGCGAGAGGCCCAGGCTGTTGCGCAAAGGGCCGTAGATCAAGAAATCGCCGAACTGGTACTTCAGCTGGTCCAGCAGGCCGACCGGGCGGCCATCCATCAGCGCCGGGCCGACCCGCCGCGCCAGGGCCATGCAGCGGGCGAAGAGCCAGCGCTTGGGTCTTGATGCGTCTTCCATGCGAATCATCACGCTGGTCAGCAGGCCTTCGAACACCCGCGGCGGCGCGAAGTAGTAGCTGGGGCCGATCTCCTTGAGGTCGATGCTGACCGTGCTGGTCGACTCGGGGCAATTGACCACATAGCCGCAGGCCAGCCACTGGGCATAGCTGAAGATGTTCTGGCCGATCCAGGCCGGTGGCAGGTAGGCCAGCACTTCTTCCTCATGGCTGAGGCGGTCGAAACGCGCGCCGGCCTGGGCGCGGTCGATCAGGCTGGCATGGGTGTGGACCACGCCCTTGGGGTTGCCCGTGGTGCCCGAGGTGAAGAACATGGCCGCCACATCGCTGCTCAGGCCTTGCGTGACCTCGGCGGCAAAGAAGCCGGGTCGGGCCAGGGCGTCGTGGCGGCCGCGCTCGCAGAGCTCATCGAGCGAGCGCAAACCCATCTCCTGGTAGCTGCGCAGGCCGCGCGGGTCGTCAAACCAGATGTGGCGCAGCTGCGGGCAGTGCTCGCGCAACTCCAGCATCTTGTCCACCTGTTCCTGGTCTTCGACCACGGCAAAGGCGACTTCGGCGTTGTTGATCGGGAAGACAAACTCGGCCGCCACCGCATCCTGGTACAGCGGCACGGGAATCGCCCCCAGCGACTGGGCCGCCAGCATGGCCGCCGACAGGCGCGGCCGGTTCTCGCCCACCACGATCAGATGCTGTCCGCGCTGCAAACCGGCGAGCGCCAGGCCATGGGCCAGCTCGCGCACCAACACGGCCAGCTGCGACCAGCTCAGGGTCTGCCAGATCCCGTATTCCTTCTCACGCAAAGCCGGTGCATCGGGGCGCTCGGCGGCATGGGCCAGCAAGAGGCGAGGGAAAGTCGCATCCACGTGTTGTCTCCTGTGTCGTGCATGCAAGTCCCGCAAGAAGCGGGGGCTGCCGACATCTGTTGCCTGCATGGTAGGCCGTCACTTTGACGCTGTGTTGTCGTTGTAACGACAATTCAAGGGACTCCCCCGCCGGTACTTTCCCGGGGGTGGCCTGTAAGCGCTGCGTCATCTTGGGCGGTGGACACTGCCGTATGAACTCAGCGTCAGGGTCCCGCGCCGCCGGCAACGGCGCCAACCACAGCAGCATCAGCAGTAACGCACCCAGCATCCCCTTGCGCCAACGCGCCCGCCCGGCCACGGCCGCCGAGCTGGCGGCCATCCCTTGGCTGAATCTGCTGGATGAAGCGCAGCGCGAGCGTGCCGTGCAGCAGCTGCAAGTGGCCGAGGCCGATGTGGGCGAGCGCGTCTGCCGCATCGGCCGGCCGGCGACCTTCTGGTTCGGCGTGGTCGACGGCCTGCTCAAGATGAGCAACGACGACTCCAGCGGCCAGGCCATCACCTTCACCGGCGTGCCGCCGGGCGGCTGGTTTGGCGAGGGCACCTTGCTCAAGCGCGAGAGCTACCGCTACAACATCCAGGCCCTGCGGCGCAGCGTGGTGGCCGGCCTGCCGATCGAAGCGTTTCATGACTTGCTGGAGGACAGCATCCCCTTCAACCGCTTCATGCTCAACCAGCTGAACGAGCGCCTGGGCCAGTTCATTGCCGCGCGCGAAATCGACCGCATCAGCGACCCCGAGCTGCGCGTCGCCCGCAACCTCGCCGCCCTCTTCCACCCCCAGCTCTACCCCGGCGTGGGCAGCCTGCTGCGCATCACCCAGCAAGAGCTAGGCTACTTGGTCGGCCTTTCCCGCCAGCGCGTCAACCTGGCCCTGCACACCTTGGCAGGCCATGGCCTGATCCGCATCGAATACGGCGGCCTGCGGGTGCTCGATCTGCAGGGGCTGAGGCGGTTTCCGGTGCTGGGGGCCGGCTGAAGCCAAGGACGAAAGGCTGCAGCGCCAAGCCAGATCCCGCCGGTACGACGCCCCCCAACAAACTCAGCGCCGCTTGGCCTGGAACTGCTCGTCCACGATCAGCTCTTTCGTGCCGGGCGGCAGCACCTGGAGCGATTTCAGGAACTCGATCAAGGCGTCCTGATCGACCTTGGAGGCCGCCTGAAAAGCCTGCCGCGAGGCCAGGGCTTCACCCGCATGCCCCATCACCGCCTGACGCATGGTGGTGTAGAGGCCGTGATGGAAGTAAGGCCCTGAATTGGCCACGCCCCAAAGGCGCCGCGTGAGGAAACGCCGATTGCCACCGAGGAACTTGGGCGCCCACACGGGCCAGTTCATGTCCAGGCTTTCTTGCACCATCTCGTCATTGGGATCGGAAATGTCGTGCAGCTTCAGGTCGGTGTAGGCCGGCACCCACAGCACATCGTCTTGAGGATGGGCCGGTTTGAGACGCGGTTGCGGCAGGCTGTCGTCATTCAAGGCCACGCGAACTGACTTGGCATCGCCTGCCTTCATATTGCCGGGCGGGTTGAAAGGGCCGGGCTCCACAAAAGTCCAGCTCTGCCGACTCAAAGGCAAGCTGGGCGTGTGGCAGGACGCACAGGCAAACTGATTGTTGAACAGGGCCTGGCCCCGGGCGATGGCCTGCTCGATCTCCGGTTTGTTCGGGATGACCTGGCCCGGCACCGCCATCACCGCCTGGAACAAGGTGGCCGCGGTGACATCCGCACGGGTCAGCTCATTGCTGAAACCATCGCCATCCGGATCGGTATTGGCACCAAAACGCTCGATGGTCTGGATGCCATGGTGGTGGTTGAAAGAGGTGTTGGTGAAGTCACGCAGCGAGACCGAGTTGCCCGCCTGATGCCAGGGCCGAATCACCAGGGTCGGTGGATCCAGCGGCGTGGCAGTGATCAGGCTCAGGCGCGGCAAGCCTTGAACCTCGCGCACATCCCACAACCCGTCCTCCTTGCGCGTCAGGCGGCCGAAGTTGACACCCTTGCTGATCAGCAAACGGGTCTCGCCGCGCTTCATGCTGTCGCGGATGCGCTGCAGATCGGTGGTCATCTCCCGCGCCAGCATTTCCACATAGCCCGAGCCAAACAGGCCCGGCGTGTGGCGGGAGTTGCCCACACTGGACAGCGTGACGGGCTCGCCTTTCTCATCCAGGGCGCCGCGGGTTGGCGTGGTGTCGTTGCGGTCAAAAGTCACCGCATCGAAGCGCTGGCCCAAGACGAAGACGTTGGTGACGAAATCACCACTGCCACCCGCCACGCCGTAGGGCTGGTTGTGGCAGCCCATGCAGGAATTGGCATCGGGCCCGGAGATGCGATTGAAGCCGCGGGCTCCGGTCAGGCTGAGCGTTGGGTCTGACAGGCCCCGCCCATTGCCCTTGGTGCGAGGGCGCCCGCCACCCTCCTCTGTGGTCCAGTTGGCGGAGAACACGCGCCGGCCATGCTCCAAAAGCGCGGGCAGTGAGATCTTGAATTCCTCGTCGTCTTGCAGATGCTCGGCCAAGCCAAGCTCATTGCCGATGCCGGATTGCAAGCGGGAGGCATCGATCAGACCGACGGCCCCCCAAGCCAGGGAGCAAAGGGCCAAGATCGAAACCGGCAACAGCCATGGACGTGTACGAAAACGCTTCATAAAAGCCTTGAATTCGCTTTCTCAGTGAGCCGAAGCTCGCACGGCACAACAGCGGCAGCGCGAGCTTCCTCCGGATTAATTGCTCTTGGGCAGGACGTCTGGCGAAACCAGTTCGACATTCAACAGCTGCGCCTGATTCAAGGAGCCGGCGTTGGCCGTGCTGCTGCCGCGCGCCAGCAGAACGCCCTGGCGCCAGACCTCCACCATCAATCCGCCCGCCGGCACGCCGGAGAGGGAGAAGCGGCCCTGCGGGTCGGTGTTGGTCATGCCGCGGTAGCTGGGCAAGGTCGAGGAGTACACGCGCACCTCGGCGTTGGCGAGGTCCGAGGCCGCCAACACCCGCGCCGCCGCAGGACGCGCAGAACCGACACTGGCCACACTGCTGGCACGCAGCTGCGTGGGCGCACTCACCGTGAGCGCTGCCTGCGCTGCGGCGCCACCGTTCAGGGTGGAAGCCAATGCAGGTGCAGCCGGCAGTATGGTGTTGACGCGATAGCCGCCTTGTGCCGTGGGGGTGAAAACGATGAAGGCGCGGTCCAAGTCGAACAAGCTGGTCGTGGTGAAGTACTCATACACCGCCGTGCCGGCCGGGATCTCAAGGCTCGGGGTGGCACTGAAATCGACCTGCTGGAAGGGCGAGTTCGGCCCCGGCGTCAGTCCGGTGATGGCACCGGTGTTCAGCGCGGTGAGGCCCTGGTAAGCAAAGATGATGCGGCCGTCGCGGAACAGCTGAATCTGCAGCGTGTTGCTGCCACCCTGACTGTAGTGACGCGTGCGGTCGTAGGTCACGACAAAGCGATCCGGCAGCTGATCATTGATCAAGACCCCGCCGCCGCCGATCAGATCATCGAAGAAGGCTGAAATGCGCTTGCGATTGCTGAAGGCGGGCACATCTTCGGTGTAGGTGTTGTCACCCGAATCGAAGGTGATGTAGCCGTTCGAACCCACATACGCGACCGTTTGATTGACGCCGTAAAAGGGGAAGGTGAAGGGCAAGGTGCGAGCGGTGTTGCAATCGTCGCAGGTGGTCCACAAAGTACCGTAATTGGTCTCGAACCTGGCTTCGATCAGGGTGATGGCGCCCACATCGGTGGTGCCGGCCACCACCGGCGCGATGGCCTGAGAGGAACCCTGGCGCGGCAGGCCTGTGGCAGGCGTGAACTCAGCCTGGATGATCAGACTGCCCAGCACAGTGGGCACACCGATGATCTGGAAGCGGCCATCGGCATCGGTGTTGGCGGTTCGCCCGCCGGGCGCGGTAACCCGTGCACCTGGTACCGGCAGGCCTTGCACATCCAGGACCTGGCCAATCACGCGGGTCAGAGGGTCGGGCGCCACCTGCACTTGCACTGAAGGCGCGCTGCCCTCATTGCCACCGAGGTCGCGCGCGACCGCACCCAGAGTCAGGCTGTTGACCCCAGTCGGCACCGTCAGGGTGTACTGGTAAGGGGCGCTGGTGCTGGTGAAGACGGTCTGGTCATCGACGCTGAAGCGCACCGCCGTGACCGTGATGTCGTCTTGCGCATCCACCGCCACCGTCAAAGGCGCGCCCTCATAGACCAAGCTGCCCGGGGACGGCGACGTGATGGCTGCCGTGGGCGGCACCCCTGCCAAGTCAACCCTCGGCTGGTACTGGCCGATGTAGAGGCGGCTGTCACCGCTGCTGCCTCCGCGTGCGGAACCACCGCGATCACCGACGAGGTAGATGAAGCTGTCGTCCACCGCGATATTGGTGCCGTTGTCGTCTCGGGCGGTGAAATTGAGGATGGCACGAGGCGCCAGGGCCTGCGGGTTCGAGATGTCCACAATGGGCACTCCGTTGACGAAGTAGACGTCGGCACCCAGCGCAAAGTTGCCCGACAGCACCACGTTGTTCAGCAAACCGCCCAGGTTCTGCGGCGTGCGCGAGCGCACCACCGGAGCGGCGAGATTGCTGATGTCCACCGAAGTCATGCTGTTCGCATAGTCGGCCACGAAGGCCGCATTGCCACGCAGGGCTACGCCGCGGGCTTCGCCCGTCACTGCAGTACCACGCAGCACTGGCGCTGAGAGGTTGCTCACGTCCACCAACTTGAGCCCGGCACCACCGGCTGCCACTGCGGCCAAATTACGCGTCGGGTCCAACTCGAGATTCCAGGCGGTCCCGCCCAGATTGATCGCCCCGGCCTGAATCATGGCGCCTGGGTTGGCCACGCTGACGATGTACAGGCTGCTGCCTGCGGCCACGTAGGCTGTGGTGCCGCGGACCTTGACGGCCATGGCATTGCCCACACCCGAGAAAGTCCCCAGCAAACGCGGCGCCGTGGGCTGCGACACGTTCACCACTTTCAGGCCGGCCGAAGTGGCCAGGTAGGCGATATTGCCGGCCAGAGTCACATCATTGGCATTGCCGCCGACATTGAGCGCCGCCACGATGGACGGGCTGCGCCGGTCAGCGCTGAGGTTGACCACTTGCAAGCCTGCAGAACCGGCGGCCACAAAAGCAAAGTCGGTGTTGACCGCCACTGCATTGGCATAGCCGGGAATGGGAATGAAGGACAGCTGGGTCGGTGAGAAGTCCTGCACCACCCCTTCGACCTGAGCGCTCTTGCCGTTGTTGCTGACCGTGATACGGCAAGCGCCGGCCTGGCTGGCGTAGACACGGCCATCGGGCGAGCCAAAGTTGCAACTGGCCACATTGCTGCTGGCAT
>JAIXSD010000327.1 GCA_027484885.1 Rubrivivax sp. | reverse complement strand
GCTTGCAGGGCGGCCATGCGCCGGCTTTTGTTCATCTCCTCCGCGAAAGGCGGGAGGTAGAGCACGCGCCCGCGAAGCGGGCCCACAGGCCGGTGGAGCAGGGCATAGCGCTGGTCGGCGCTATGAGGGGCATCCAGGAATACGGCGTGCGGCGCGCTCATGCAGGCGTGGTTCAGCCAGCCAGCTTGGCGTCGACAAAATCCACCAGGGAGCCGACGGTGGCGAAGGTGGCGCCGTCGATCTCATCGTCGTCGGTGACGATGCCCAGCTGTTCTTCCAGCCCGGTGATGAGGCTGACCACGGCCATCGAATCGAGCTCTGGCACGGCGCCCAGCAAAGGCGTTTCGCGGTTGAAGGTGGCGCTGCGGCCATCCAGACTCAGGACCTCGTCCAGAATCCTCAGGACATGCTTTTCTGTGCTCATTCGGCTGCTTCGGTTGTAGGGCGCGGGGTTGCGCCAGCGGGCATCGCCAGTGGCGTTGCGGCGCGCGATCTTATCAGGCCGAAATGGCGTGATTTCTCTCTGCAAGCCCCCCTGCTCCTGGGGGGAAGAGGTAGTTTTCACGCGCTGCGCGAAAGCGCAGCGCCCAATCGCGTGCACACTCCCGCCTGCTCGCGTATGGCACTGGGGCGGCTGGGTTTTGCCCGGGGGCCATGCGCTACATTTTGAGCTCTTGTTTTCTGGCCTGCCTATTTGCTTGGTGAAGCATGACTGAATCTAGTTCCGTGCCCGTTCGGGAAGCCCATTTGCTGCATGAGTTGATTCTGGTGAGCGCCGCGCGCACGCCGGAGGCCCTGGCCTTGACGGCCGGTGCTACCCATTTGCGCTATGCGGAGCTGGCCGATCAGGTGCGTTCATTCAGCCAGGGCCTGATGGGCACGGGCCTGGCGCGCGCCAGCCGCGTGGGCATTTATCTGGACAAGCGCATCGAGACGGTGGTGGGCAGCTTTGGTGCGCCGGCCGCAGGCATGGTGTTCGTGCCCATGAACCCCTTGCTCAAGCCTGAGCAGGTCGGCTTCATCATGGCCGACTGCGCCGTCAGCGTGCTGCTCACCTCGCCCGAACGCTATGCCTTGCTGCAGCCCACACTCGCCCAGGGCAGCAGCCTGAAGCACATTGTGTTGACCGAAGGCTCAGCCTCCGCCCTGCCGCCGCCACCCGAGGGCGTGCGCCTGCACAGCTGGGCCGAGTTCATGGCCGCCCCGGCCCAGGCCGGCCACCGCGTCATCGACACCGACATCGTCGCCATCCTCTACACCTCGGGCTCCACCGGCCGGCCCAAGGGCGTGGTGCTTTCGCACCGCAATATGGTGGCCGGCGCCAAGAGCGTGGCCAGCTATCTGGAAAACCGTGCGCAAGACACCTTGCTGGCCGCGCTGCCCCTGTCTTTCGACGCCGGCTTCAGCCAGTTGACCACGGCCTTCCATTCCGGCGCCCGCGTGGTGCTGCTCAACTACCTGATGCCGCGCGATGTGCTCAAGGCCATGGAGCGCGAGAAGGTCACCGGCCTGACCGCTGTGCCGCCGCTCTATATCCAGCTCTCGCAGCTGGAGTGGCCGGCCGCCATCAACGAGAATTTGCGCTATTTCGCCAACACCGGCGGCCGCATGCCGCGTGAGACCCTGGATCTGCTGCGCCAGCGCGTGCCAGCCGCCAAGCCCTTTTTGATGTACGGCCTGACCGAAGCCTTCCGCTCCACCTATCTGCCGCCGGAAGAGGTGGACCGCCGGCCCGATTCCATCGGCAAGGCCATCCCCAATGCCGAGATCCTGGTGCTGCGCGAGGACGGCAGCGAATGTGCGCCCGACGAGCCCGGCGAGCTGGTGCACCGCGGCGCGCTTGTGGGCCTGGGCTATTGGAACGACCCCGAGAAAACGGCCGAGCGCTACAAGCTGCTGCCGGCCGGCGTAGGCGGCCGCGAAGGCGGCCTGCAGCTGCCCGAATACGCCGTGTTCTCGGGCGACAACGTGCGCCGCGATGCCGAAGGTTTCCTCTACTTCATCGGCCGCCGCGACGAGATGATGAAGACCTCGGGCTACCGTGTCAGCCCGACCGAAGTGGAAGAGATCCTCTACGCCACCAAGCTGGTCGGCGAGTGCGTGGCCTTTGGTGTGGATCACCCGACGTTGGGCCAGGCCATCCAGGTCATTGCCACGCCGCCGGCCGGCGCCGAGGCCCTCGACTTGCCGGCTCTGCAAGCCCAGTGCCGCCTGCACATGCCGGCCTATATGGTGCCCGCCGGCATCGAGGCCCAGCCCGGCCCGCTGCCGCGCAACCCCAATGGCAAGATCGACCGCAAGCTGCTGTCCACCGCCTGGGTCGAGCGCCAGCAGACGTCGGCCTGATGGACTGCTGAGCCGCCACCCATACAAAGAATACGTTTCCGAACCCACCATGTCTGACGCCACGCCCACCCCCAAGCGCGCCCCGGTGCACGCGCCCATGAGCCAGTTTCCGCAGGCAGCCGATGGCTCGCTGCAGATCGGCGGCCAAAGTCTGAGTTTGCTGGCCGAGCGCGTGGGCCAGACGCCGTTCTACGCCTACGACCGCGGCCTGCTGCGTGAGCGCGTGGCCCAGCTGCGCGCCGTGTTGCCCAAGCAGGTCAAGCTGCACTACGCGATGAAGGCCAATCCGCTGCCCGCCGTGGTGGGCTGGATGGCAGGTTTGGTCGATGGCATCGATGTGGCCTCGGCCGGTGAGCTGCAAGTGGCGCTCAACGCCGGCGCCGACCCGGTGGAGATCAGCTTTGCCGGCCCCGGCAAGCGCGACATCGAGCTGCACCAGGCCGTGGCTGCCGGGGTGCTGGTCAATGTGGAATCGGCGCGCGAGCTGCCGGTGCTGGCCGCTGCGTCCCAACGTTATGGCCTGCCGGCCCGCGTGGCTGTGCGCGTCAACCCCGACTTTGAGCTCAAGGGCTCGGGCATGAAGATGGGCGGCGGCCCCAAACAATTCGGCATCGACACCGAGCAGATGCCCGAGCTGCTGGCCGAAATCGGCCGCCTGGGCCTGGCGTTTGAAGGCTTCCATTTGTTCGCTGGTTCGCAGAACCTAAAACCTGAGTCGATCTGCGAAGCGCAGCAGAAGTCCTACGAGCTGGCCCTGCGCCTGGCGGCCTTGGCGCCCTCGCCGGTCAAGTTCTTGAACCTGGGTGGTGGCTTCGGCATCACCTATTTCCCGGGCGAGCAGGTGCTGGACCTGGCCCCGATTGGCGCCAATCTGCAGCAGCTGGTCGAGCGCGCCGCGGTGGAGATGCCACAAGCGCATCTGGTCATCGAGCTGGGCCGTTATCTGGTCGGCGAGGCCGGCGTGTATGTGACCCGCATCGTCGACCGCAAGGTCTCACGCGGCCAGGTCTATCTGGTCACGGACGGAGGCTTGAACCACCATCTCTCGGCCTCGGGCAACTTCGGCCAGGTCATCCGCAAGAACTACCCGGTCACCATCGTGCGCCAGCTTGGCGGCGCACCGGTGAGCGAACGTGAGACCGCCTCGGTTGTGGGCCCGCTGTGCACACCGCTGGACCTGCTGGCCGACCGCATGGACCTGCCGGTGGCCGAGATCGGTGATCTGGCCGTGGTGTTCCAGTCGGGCGCCTACGGCGCCAGCGCCAGCCCCGAGCATTTCCTGGGCCACCCGCGCTGCGTGGAAGTGCTGGTTTGAGTCTGGTTCTCGGGCCCGCCCCCGAGCTGGCTGCGCTCAGGGGTTGATGCGCAGCCAGGTGGTTTTCAGCTCCGTGTACTTGTCGAAGGCATGGAGTGATTTGTCCCGCCCGTTGCCGCTTTGCTTGTAGCCGCCGAAGGGCACGGTCAGGTCGTCTTCGTCGTACTGGTTGACGTGCACCGTGCCGGCGCGCAGGGCGCGGGCCACGCGGTGGGCGCGGTCGATGTGGCTGCTCCAGACGCTGGCTTGCAGGCCATACGGGCTGTCATTGGCCAGGCGCACGGCCTCGGCCTCGTCCTTGAAACGCAGCACGCTCATCACCGGGCCGAAGATTTCCTCGCGGGCGATCTTCATGGCCGGGTTCACGCCGTCGAAGATGGTGGGGGCGACGAAGTAACCGCCCGAATCCACGCGCTGCTGCTCGCCGCCGACCAGAGCGCGGGCGCCTTCGCTGCGGCCCGATTCGATATAGCCCATGACCGTGCCCAGCTGCCCGGCGTCCACCAGAGCACCCATCACGGTGCGCGGGTCCAGCGGGTCGCCGGCCTGGTATTTGGGCGCTTCGGCGGCCAGCAGGGCCAGGAACTCATCGGCGATGCTCTCTTGCACCAGCACGCGTGAAGGGGCATTGCAGCTCTCGCCCTGGTTGAAGAACATGCTGCCGGCCACGGTTTTGGCGGCGCGCGGCAGGTCGTCGAAGTCAGGGAAGACCAGGAAGGCCGATTTGCCGCCCAGCTCGTTGTAGACCCGCTTGAGGTTGCTGCGGCCCGCGTACTCCAGCATCTTGCGGCCCACGCGGGTGGAGCCGGTGAAGCCGACGGCGTCCACGTCCATGTGCAGGGCCAGGGCCTCGCCGGCTTCATGGCCGTAGCCCGGTACGACATTGAAGACCCCTGGTGGCAGGCCGGCTTCCAGCGCCAGTTCGGCCAGGCGCAGCGCGGTCAGCGGGGACTTTTCGCTGGGCTTGAGCACCACCGAGTTGCCCGCGGCCAGGGCCGGCCCCAGCTTCCAGGCCGCCATGATCATGGGGTAGTTCCAGGGCACGATGGCGCCGATCACGCCCATGGCCTCGCGCTGGATCAGGGCCAGGGCATTGGG
>JAIXSD010000603.1 GCA_027484885.1 Rubrivivax sp. | reverse complement strand
TTCGACCTGAGCGCTCTTGCCGTTGTTGCTGACCGTGATACGGCAAGCGCCGGCCTGGCTGGCGTAGACACGGCCATCGGGCGAGCCAAAGTTGCAACTGGCCACATTGCTGCTGGCATACGTGGTTTGCCGCTGCGCGCTGGTCAGGTTGATCTCGAAGCCATCAATCAGGGTGCCGGTGACTGTGAGCTGAACACTGGCCGAGCCGGTGATGGAATTGACCACCAGCGTGAAGTTGCCCGGCGTGACACGCAAGCTGCGCAGCGCACCCGCCAAGTTGAAGCTGCTGGCATCGGTGGGGTTGCTGCCGGTGGCCAGCTCGGTGCCATCTCGGATGCCATCGCCGTCGGTGTCAGCCACCAAGGGGTTGGTGCAGAAGCCACGCGTGCACTTGAGTTCATCGCCGTCCGAGATGCCATCGCCGTCGCTGTCGGGATTGCGCGGATCGGTGCCCGCGCGGAACTCCTCCAGCGCGTTCAGGCCGTCGTGATCCAAGTCCAGCAAGGCATCGGCTGGATTGTTCGGATCCGTGCCGAGTCGAAGCTCTTCCTCGTCAGGGATGCCATCCCCGTCACTGTCGGCGCCTGTGAATGCCACCCGCAGTTGCAACAGACCTTGCGTGCCTTCATTGCTGGCCTGCACCACCACCAAACCGCTGCGAACCGCGGTCACCAGACCCTCCGGACTGACCGTGGCAATGGCGGGGTTGCTGACCACATAGCTGGTGCCAGCACTAGCGGCACTGATATCGCTCTGCGCACCTCCGTTGGGGAACGTGGCGAGCACACGCAACTGGGTCGTGGCGCCCACCGCGGGCAAAGTCGTGACCGGCGCAGACACCTGCACGGTCGTCGGAATCGGCGTGGTGGGGCCGAGGGTGATGGGCGGCAAATTCACCGAACCATTGGCCGGAATCGTGAAGGCCGCCGACTCACCATAGGTCGTTACGCCCCCATTCACACAAGTGGCCCGGGCCCGCACCGTGCCGAAATTGGCCGGAATATTGGGCAACACCCAAGTGCCATCGGCCTTGGCTTGCACATTGCGGTTGAGGACGCTAATCGTGCAGTTTTCGTTCAGGGAAGAGGACGGCGTTTGACCTAAGACCGAGAAGGTGGTCAAACCGCAGAGAACAACTGCACCTAAGCGCAGCGCAACTTGAATTCGTTTGGATGCGCTCATGTTTCACACCGTTCCATAAGATTCCAACTGACGCCTTGCCACCCATACAGCGCAAAACGAAGCGAGATTTTGACCTTACTTTTCAAGGCGCAGGCTCTTTACAAAATTGCGCTCGTTTGCCCTAGCCAATAATGGGGACGAAGGCAGCTTAAGCAGACTATCCGCATTTGCAACAAAGGACATATTCAATAGCTCGCTACGCCCATTCCGATTCAAAACATAGACTGATCTAAACTGCTTGGGACCAATATTTAAAATAACGACAGTAATCGGCGATAAATCAACCCAGGCATGAATTTTCGCCGCATCCCAAGCATTAAAGAACCGTTCACGTGCATCTGAATCCGCGCCAGACCACCAAGCCCGCATGCCATCTTTGCTCGGAAGAGAATATGTACCAATGTACTTTTCAAATTCTCTAGCCTGAGCAGCCGCCTGGGCCTGCCGTACCAAACCAAGCGCCCCAGAGACTGCCGAACTGGAATTAAGCGCAGATTCATCCCCCACATCAGGAATACCCAACTTGGAAACCGAGTCTCCACTCACCAATGTTGCCAAGGGCAGACTGGACCGAAACCCGGCAGATGAACCGTCAGCGCAATAATTCAAAACAGCTGGAGATCCCCCGGCACGCGCCCAATCAAGCATCAACGACGCCATCTTGTTATCGCTTCGCTCAGGCAGATATCGAAAGCGACCATCCTCGCCTTTGGCAAAATAGAAGGGCACCCATGCAGCCTTGGATGCAAACTCTATCCAAGCCAGATAGACTCTTTCAGCACCAAAGTTTGCCGCAATCGGCACTTTAAGAACTCGCGCACTTTGAAACTGAGAAAATAGTGCACTCTCTTGCTCGCCAACTTTCTCAATTGACTTCGCCCATGTCCGATCCAACAAACTCCGAAACCTTGCAGAGTCTTTCGCGGAAATAGACGATATCAAGTCAGCAAACTCCTGACCCTCAGAGGCAGCAGCCGATTCAGTCCACCACACTCTGTCGCCAAATTTCCTCCCGGTAAAACTTAGACAGCCGACGGTTCTTATTGGGCCAACTTCACTCTGAATCACTAGTGGAATAGAAATCACAGAATTGGCAGCCTGCGCGACAGATCCGCAAAAAACCGCAACTGAAAGAGCCCCACAAAGTTTCCACCACAACGAAGAATTCATGTCATTCCCGTAGTTCAATCACAGTTCAAACCAGCAGAACCGATAGAGCAACTAACAAACTCAAACGTCCGCTCAAACTTGTGCTGAGGGCCGCCCTCTGCCTGGTAACTGCCTGAAATCTTAGCAAGCACTTTTAGCTTACCGTTGCTATCCCACTGAAGTTCACCTCCGGCAAGGCCGTCAGAACATTTTTCCTTGTTCCACGTAGCTTCACTCAGATAAAACGGCCAACTAAATTCACCAAGCACCAGACTCCCCTCGCCAGTGATCGTTCGTTTAACGTCACAGAAAATGCAATCGAACGTCAATGATGCAGTTCCGCCTGCCTCCAGAGAAATTGAGGGGGTCAGGGGAATATTCAAAGAAGCGAAGGTACAGCCTGCGCGGTCAGCTGCGTCATCTGAACACTCCTTCTTTCGATAACCCACCTCACCGACTACAGAGCCGACCAGACCAACAAACGCTCCGCCGACAAATTCTGCCTTCACCGTAATTTCGGCGATACCCACGATATTGACTGTCTTCGGTCCAAATGTCGGAATCGGACCAATTGGCCAAATTTTCCCCTTGACATTGAATCCGCCGAAATTCGCAGAAACTGACCCTGAAATTTCCTTACCCTTCCCAGTATCTTTGCCGCAGCATTCTTTTTCAGAGAGCTTGCCGGTCACCTGAGCAAGATTAACCGTTGCAATAATTCCGAACTTCTTCAGCTTCTCAAGACTGTCGTTGATCTTCTGCACACCGCCGGAGTACGGGCTAAATTGATATGAATACTCACGATTTGTTGTATCCAATTCGATATTTTCTTGCTTGCCATTTTTGCAGACTTTGCATTTATCTTCCGGCTTCTCCGAATCCTTGTTTCGACTTGCAATTCCACCACCACTGCAATATTGCTCTTTGCAATCAGTCGGGGAATCTTGCGGGGGGACTTGAGAATTGTCTGGTGCGCAGCTAGCACCTTGACATTTCTTGCACATTCCGCAGGTCCCCGCCGATCCCGAACTGTTCGGGTTGCCACCGCAATGCCAGCCCGCCTTGATCACACCGGCCCCCACATCCGAGGTGATGGTGGAGCCGTCTGGACTGACCGTGGCGGAGCCGATCGCCAC
>JAIXSD010000105.1 GCA_027484885.1 Rubrivivax sp. | reverse complement strand
TCAATGCTCGTCAGAGTGCGGGTTGCGCAGCGATCGCCACAGCAGCACCGGCAGGATGGAGGTGAAGACGATCACCTCCTTGAAGGCGCTGGCCCAGAAGGAGCTGAAGGATTCCAGCAGACCCACCAGCACCGCCCCCAGCGCCGCGCCGGGATAGCTGGCCAGGCCGGCGAACACCGCGGCGACGAAACCTTTCAAGCCGATCAGGAAACCGCTGTCGTAAAAAATCGTCGTGGTCGGGCTGATCAGCACGCCCGAGAGCGCGCCGATGAAGGCCGCCATGGCCAGGGACAGGCGTCCTGCCGAGTTGCTGGAGATGCCCATCAGTCGGGCGCCCAGGCGGTTCACCGCCGTGGCCCGCAAGGCCTTGCCGTAGAGGCTGCGCTCGAAGAACAGCCAGAGCAGCACGATCAGGGCCAGCGAGGCCAGCAGGATGATCACCGTCTGCCCGGCTATGAACAGCGGGCCGAAGGTGAAGCTGCTGTCCCAGAAGCTGGGGTTGCGCGAGCCCTCCGCGCCAAAAAACACCAAGCCCAGGCCGGTGAGGCTGAAATGCACACCCACCGAGACGATCAGCAGCACCAGCACCGATGCGTCAGCCAGCGGTTGGTAGGCCAGGCGGTAGAGCAAGGGGCCCATGGGCGTGACGATGGCCAGGGTCAGCAAGACCTGCAGCAGCAAGGGCAGCTGCAGCGGCGCCGCCCACCAGGCCAGGGCGCCCAGACCCAGGGGCAGGGCGGCGGCCTTCAGCACTCGGCCCAACAGTGGCGCTGCGGACTCTCCTGCCCGCCAACCCGCCCAGAGGTCGAGCAGGGCGACCAGGGCGCTCAGGCTCAACAAAAACACCACAGTGCCCGGCCTTTGACCCTGCTGCAAGGCGGCCAGGGTGAGCGCGCCGAAGGCCACGAACTCTCCCTGCGGGATGAAGATCACCCGGGTCACGGTGAACACCAGCACGGTGGCCAGGGCCAGCAGGGCGTAGATGGCGCCGTTGCTCAGGCCGTCGAGCAGCAGGATGCTGGCGATTGATAAATCCATGGAGGGGTGGTGGCGGCAAGCGCGTGGCAGATGCGCCCGACTCTAAACAAGCGCGGGCCGGCCGCCGCTCGGGACAGGGCCGCATTGACAAACCCGCCTGCCGCTAGACTGCCTGCCTCACCCTTGTATGCATCCTTGCCCGCCATGCCCGGCCACGCCCCTTTGCTCGAAGTTGATGGCCATCTGGCCCGCATCACCCTGCGCCGGCCGCGCCTGGCCAACCGCCTGGAACCCAGCGATCTGCTGGACCTGCAGGCGCAGTTGCGCGAGGTGAATGCGCGCGAGGAGCTGCGCGTGCTGCTGCTGCGCGGCGAGGGTCGGCATTTCTGCAGCGGCTTCAATATCGATGCGGTGCCGGGGCTCGACGCTGGTGCCTTGTTTGCCGAGCTTAGCGATGCCTGGGAGAACGCCCGCCCGGTGACCATGGCGCAGATCCAGGGCGGTGTCTACGGCGGCGCGACCGACCTGGCCCTGGCCTGTGATTTCCGTCTGGGCCAGCCGGCCTGCGAGATGTTTGTGCCGGCGGCCAAGCTGGGCTTGCACTTCTACCGCGGCGGCATGGAGCGCTATGTCAGCCGCCTCGGCCTGCCCTGGGCCAAGAAGGTGCTGCTCGCGGGCGCCACGCTGGACGCGCAGGAGATGCTGCGCAGCGGCTTTCTTGACCAGCTGCTGCCCGATGCAGCCGCGCTGGAGGCTGCCACCCAAGAACTTCTGTCCCAGCTGCTGGCCATGGCGCCGCTGGCGCTGCTGGGCATGAAAAAGCACTTGAACGCCATCGCACGCGGCCAGCTGGATGCGGCCGTGCTGCAGGCCGACATCGCCCGGGCCAATGCCTCCCACGACCTGGCCGAGGGCGTGGCGGCCTGGCAGGCGCGCCGCCCGCCGCGTTTTGAGGGGCGCTGAAGCGCCCTGCGGCCGCAGTTTTGCCGGGGTCGGATCGGGTCTGGAAGGCCCGTGTTTGGGGCGCTCTAGGGGAATCCCCTCCCTCTGTGTCTGGGGCCGGCGGGCGGCGCCGGTGCCGGATCGGCCTCCAGATGGTGGAAAATAGCGGGGTTCGCCCATCCGGGCCGCGGCTTCGGCAACGGAGTCACCGGCTTGGCATGGCAAGCTCCCACTAACTCACTATCAGGACCGACGTGGCCAAGGACAGTACTAAAACGACCATCGAAGCCGATGGTCTGCGTTACCGCTCTAAAGCACCGGGTTCGCCGTTCGCGGCGACCTCTTCCTTTGGTGCCGCAACCATGTCGTGCTTTTTGTGCGGCAAGCACCGCCCGCGCGCGATGCTGAAATCCAAGAAGCTCTTGGGCAAGTCGCAGCCCGTCTGCGCACCGTCGTGCAAGGAGCTCGACGAACAGCTCAGCAAGGGCTGAGCGGGCGCCGTAGCGCCTTCTCGTCGGTGCGCTGCTTCTTCAGGCCTGTTGCCGGAAGCAGCGCCCGCACACCGCCCGGTAGCGGGCGTTGCCGCCAATTTCCACTTGATTGCCTTCGGTGACCTTGCGGTTGTTGGCGTCGACACGCATATTCATCGTGGCCTTGCGGCCGCAGTCGCAGATGGTCTTCATCTCGTCCATCTCGTCCGCCAGAGCCAGCAAGGTGGCGGATCCGGGGAACAGCTCGCCCTGGAAATCGGTGCGCAAGCCGTAGCAGATCACCGGCACATTGCGCACATGCGCCAGCTCGTGCAGCGCCCAGACCTGGGGCTTGAGCAAAAACTGCGCCTCGTCGATCAAGACGCAAGACACCTCCGGCAGCTGCAGCGACAGCGCCAGGAAATCCGTCTCGGGCCCAAATACCTCCGCCTCGCGCTGTGGCCCCAACCGTGAGGTGATGGTGCCGCGCGCATAGCGATCGTCGATCTGTGCGGTGAACAGGCGCACGCTGTGGCCGCGCTCCTCGTAGTTGTGCGCCACCTGCAGCAAGGCGGTGGATTTGCCGGCATTCATGGCCGCGTAGCGAAAAAACAGTTTGGCCATATCGGAATGGGTGGGGGCTCGGGCTGCAAAACATGTGGGAAAGCCAGCCCGGGAGGGTGGACGGGCGCGCTCAGCGCCCGCATCTGAGGGGGAGGGGCTGGCCGGCGTGCGCGATTGTGACAAAACCTGGGGCAAGCGAGGTAGTCAAAGCCACGCTCGGACGCCTACTATGGTTCAGAGGGCAGAGGAAAGCAGTCCAGCACATTCAGGCCTAGGCGCCCCTCGCGCTGATGGTCGGCACCGTGAACCCGCGACAACAATGAGCAAAGACACCTACACCAGCGTCAGTGACAACGGTCTGCGATATGAGTCCAAACTGGGTGGTTCGCCCTTTCTGGGCAGCGGTCATACCCGCTCTTGCTTCAAATGCGGCAAGCACCGCACCCCCAACAACCTGATGTCCAAGCGCGTGCTCGGCCGCACCGAGGTGGTGTGCAAGCCGGCTTGCGTGAAGCCGGAAAAGCAGGCCTGAGCTCAGCCGCTGGGGCGGCTGGTTCGGCCAGCGCTCAGGTAGCGAGCTTGTCTGCAGGAGGCGTCGCTGGCGCTGGCGGCGTCCAGCGGTCCGGATTCAAGATCTGCAGGCCTTGAGCTCGCGCACGTTTGGCCAGGGCCAGCACGGCGCGGTCGCGTGACAGCAGCCATGGCGCTCGCTGCGCCAGGGCCAGGTTGATGAATTTCTGATCATCCGGGTCGCGGCAGACCAGGCGCACGGCCGGCGGGCTGGCGCTGGCAATCATCTGGCAGTGCTGCTCGAACTGGCTTTCGATCCGGGCGAGATCGGGTTTGAATCGGGCGGCCACCCCGCGGCCCAGCACATGGCGAAGCTCATCGAGCATGGCCGGCTCGCCGATCCATTGCACCTGTCGGCTGGTCACGGCTGTTGCAAGCGTCTGCGCCCGAGGATCGCGAAACACCAGCCAGTCCATGATCACCTGGGTGTCGATGACGATGCGCGGGGCGTGGGTGGAGTCGGTCGCAGGGAAATCAGGCATGGGGGAGCCGCGGCCGGGCGGCGTGAGATCGTGTGGCGCGTTCGGTTGTGTGCGGCGGGCCACAGGTGTGGTCCGCAGGCGGGCTCAAAGGGCCTAAACCTCGGCAAAGCACGGCAGCATAGCGCCTTCCGACGCCTCGGCTTGTGTGATCTCGTGGATCTGATCTACAATCGCGGGCTCTTCAGCAGGCCTTGCTGAGAATTTTCCATGGATTCACGGAAAGCCGCCGGCGGTGAACAAACCTGCTGGCGATTTGTCACTGGATCGTTGTGAAGATTTCAGGCGTGTGTCGCATCCCGCGTTGGTGCCGGGTGTGCCGCGTCAGCCGGTCAAGGTTTGCGCTCATCCTGAGTGATGCTGCTGAAGTGTGTGACTTCAAACGGGAACAAGTTACTTATGCCAACCATCAATCAGCTCGTGCGCCACGGCCGTCAGGCCGAGGTCACGAAATCCAAGTCGCCGGCAATGCAGAATTGCCCGCAACGCCGCGGCGTTTGCACCCGCGTCTACACCACGACTCCGAAGAAGCCGAACTCGGCTCTGCGTAAGGTTGCCAAGGTGCGCCTGACCAACGGTTTCGAGGTCATCTCCTACATCGGCGGTGAAGGCCACAACCTGCAAGAGCACAGCGTGGTGCTGGTGCGCGGCGGTCGTGTCAAGGACTTGCCGGGTGTGCGTTACCACATCGTGCGCGGTTCGCTGGACTTGCAAGGCGTGAAAGACCGCAAGCAGTCGCGTTCCAAGTACGGCGCGAAGCGTCCGAAGAAGTAATCAAAGAGTCATGTCGGCCCGGCATTCTGCTGGCGCCAGGCGTTTTTGCGGTTTCAGCCATTCCCAAGATTGGCCGTTACCGAGTAAGTGGATGCCCCAGAAGTCGGTGGTCATCCAAAGGTGCAGGGCACATGCCCGTACCCACTGAAGCAAGAGGAAGAATCCCATGCCACGTCGTCGCGAAGTACCCAAGCGCGAGATCCTGCCTGATCCCAAGTTCGGCAATGTTGATCTGTCCAAGTTCATGAACGTCATCATGGAATCGGGCAAGAAGGCCGTTGCAGAGCGCATCATTTACGGTGCTCTGGAACAAGTCGAAAAGAAGGTTGGAAAGGACCCGCTGGAAGTGTTCCTGGTTGCCTTGAACAACGTCAAGCCGATGGTCGAAGTGAAGTCCCGCCGCGTTGGCGGTGCGAACTACCAAGTTCCCGTGGAAGTTCGTCCCGTCCGCCGGATGGCTCTGGCCATGCGTTGGTTGAAGGAATCGGCCCGCAAGCGTGGTGAAAAATCCATGTCGCAGCGTCTGGCCAACGAGCTGCTGGAAGCAGCTGAAGGCCGCGGCGGCGCCATGAAGAAGCGTGACGAAGTTCACCGCATGGCCGAAGCCAACAAGGCCTTCTCGCACTTCCGCTTCTAATTTACTTCGATTCAGCCGCCTCGGGTTTCTACTGACCCGCTGGCGGCTCCTGCCTTTCTGGAGTGACATCATGGCACGCAAGACCCCCATCGAGCGCTACCGCAATATCGGTATCTCGGCGCACATCGACGCTGGCAAGACCACGACGACCGAGCGTATCCTTTTCTACACCGGTGTGAACCACAAGATCGGTGAAGTGCATGATGGCGCGGCCACCATGGACTGGATGGAGCAAGAGCAAGAGCGTGGTATCACCATCACCTCGGCTGCGACCACCTGCTTCTGGAAGGGCATGGACATGTCCTACCCCGAGCACCGCTTCAACATCATCGACACCCCCGGACACGTGGACTTCACCATTGAAGTTGAGCGTTCGATGCGCGTGCTCGACGGTGCTTGCATGGTTTACTGCGCTGTGGGTGGCGTGCAGCCCCAGTCGGAAACCGTTTGGCGCCAAGCCAACAAGTACAAGGTGCCTCGCCTGGCCTTCGTGAACAAGATGGACCGTACCGGTGCCAACTTCTTCAAGGTCTACGATCAGATGCGTCTGCGTCTGAAGGCCAACCCTGTGCCCGTGGTTATCCCCATCGGCGCTGAAGAAAACTTCAAGGGCGTGGTCGACCTGATCAAGATGAAGGCCATCTTCTGGGACGAAGCGTCCCAGGGCATGAAGTTCGACTACCGCGACATCCCTGCCGAGCTGCAGGCCGATGCGCAAAAGTGGCGCGACAACCTGGTTGAAGCCGCCGCCGAGTCGAACGAAGACATGATGAACAAGTACCTGGAGTCCGGCGAGCTGAGCGAAGCCGAAATCCTGGAAGGCATTCGTGCCCGTACGCTGGCTGCTGAAATCCAGCCGATGTTCTGCGGTACCGCGTTCAAGAACAAGGGCGTGCAGCGCATGCTGGACGGCGTGATCGACTTCCTGCCCTCGCCGGTGGACGTTCCTCCCGTGCCGGGCACGGACGAGAACGACCAGCCGTCGTCGCGCGATGCGTCCGATGATGCCAAGTTCTCGGCTCTGGCCTTCAAGCTGATGACCGACCCCTACGTTGGTCAGCTGACCTTCGTGCGCGTCTACTCGGGCGTGCTGAAGTCGGGCGACTCGGTGTTCAACCCGATCCGCGGCAAGAAGGAACGTATCGGTCGTATTCTGCAGATGCACGCCAACCAGCGTGAAGAAATCTCGGAAATTCTGGCCGGCGACATCGCTGCTTGCGTGGGTCTGAAGGACGTCACCACCGGTGAAACCCTGTGCGATCCGGAAGCCGTGATCACCCTGGAAAAGATGGTCTTCCCTGAGCCCGTGATTTCGCAGGCTGTGGAACCCAAGACCAAGGCCGACCAAGAAAAGATGGGCATCGCCCTGGGTCGTCTGGCCAAGGAAGATCCGTCCTTCCGCCTGCGTACCGACGAAGAATCGGGCCAGACCATCATTTCCGGCATGGGCGAGCTCCACCTGGAAATTATTGTCGACCGCATGAAGCGTGAGTTCGGCGTGGAAGCCAACGTCGGCAAGCCGCAAGTGGCCTACCGCGAAACCATCCGCAAGACTGCCACCGATGTGGAAGGCAAGTTCGTGCGTCAGTCGGGCGGTAAGGGCCAGTATGGTCACGTCGTGCTGACCGTCGAGCCGCAAGAGCCGGGCAAGGGTTTCGAGTTCGTCGACGCCATCAAGGGCGGTGTGGTTCCTCGCGAATTCATCCCGGCCGTGGAAAAGGGCGTGATCGACAGCCTGCCGAATGGCGTGCTGGCCGGTTACCCGGTGGTGGACGTGAAGGTTACGCTGACCTTCGGCTCGTACCACGAAGTGGACTCGAACGAAAACGCCTTCAAGATGGCCGCTTCGATGGGCTTCAAGGACGGCTGCCGCAAGGCTTCGCCGGTGATCCTGGAGCCGATGATGGCCGTGGAAGTTGAAACTCCGGAAGACTACGCCGGTACGGTGATGGGCGATCTGTCCAGCCGTCGCGGCATGGTCCAAGGCATGGACGACATGGTCGGCGGTGGCAAGATCATCAAGGCCGAAGTTCCGCTGTCGGAAATGTTCGGTTACTCGACGACCCTGCGTTCCGCCACCCAAGGCCGCGCCACCTACACGATGGAGTTCAAGCACTACGCTGAAGCTCCGAAGAACGTGGCCGACGCCATCATCACCGCCCGCGGCAAGTGATGACCCTGAAGCGCTGAATCCTCCACGCGAGGCCTCGGCGCTTCTTCTCATTCGAGATCGTCTTTCTCAGGTTCTGCCCGGTTGCCAGTCGCCGGGAGTCACAGGCCTGAGGGAAACGCTAAACCCCGAGACTGGCGACCTGTTCTTTTTGGAGCAATTGCAATGGCAAAGAGTAAATTTGAGCGCACCAAGCCGCACGTCAACGTCGGCACCATCGGTCACGTGGACCATGGCAAGACGACCCTG
>JAIXSD010000283.1 GCA_027484885.1 Rubrivivax sp. | reverse complement strand
TCGAACAGGATGATGGCCATGCGCTTGCCGATGTTCTCGCGCGAGATGTCCTTCATGATGCGGGCGCCCTTGGCGTCCACGGTCAGGCTCACGGCAGGGCGCTGCTTGTCGTCGAAGGTGGTCTGGGCGTCGATCAGGCTTTCACCGGTCAGCACCACCTGGCGCTTGACGATGATGGGGCCGAAACCGCGATCGATGAAGCGCTCGGTGCCGAAGGGCACCGGGCCGGAGCCCGCCAGCGCGGCCTGCGCCTCGGCGCTGTCGTCCACCATGCGCAGTTCCAGCGTGGCGGTGCGGCCGATGATGTCCTTGGCCTTGGCGGTGTCCTGCACGCCGGGCAACTGCACAACCACACGGTCCAGGCCCTGCTTCTGGATCACCGGCTCGGACACACCGAGTTCATTGACCCGGTTGTGCAGCGTGGTGATGTTCTGCTGCAGCGCCGCTTCCTGCACGGCCACCTGCGACTTGGGCTTGAGGGTGCCGACCAGGCGCAGTTCCAGGCCTTCGGTCACAGGCTGCCACAGGACATCGGGCAGTTGATCGTTCAGCACGGTCAGCGCCTGCTGGCGCACGGGCTCTTCCCGGAAATTGACGTTGACCGCATTGCCATCGCGGCTGATGCCGGCGTGGCGGATGTTCTTTTCGCGCAGCATGGTGCGCACATCGCCGGTCAGGCTTTCGGCCTTCTTGGTCAGGGCCGACTTCATGTCGACCTGCATCAGGAAGTGCACGCCACCACGCAGGTCCAGACCCAGGTACATGGGGTTGGCATGCAGGGCGGTCAGCCAGCGCGGCGAGCGCGACAGCAGGTTGAGCGCGACGATGTAGCTCGGGTCACTGGGGTCAGCGTTCAGCGCCTTGCTGATCGCGTCCTTGGCCTTGACCTGGGTGTCGAGGTCGGAAAAGCGGGCCTTGACGGAGTTGCCTTCAAACTGAACATAGTCCGGCTTGATCTGCGCATCGCTGAGCGCCTTTTCAACCCGGGCGGCCACGGCCGAGTCGACCTTGACGGTGACCTTGCCGCTGGACACCTGCACGGCAGGCGCTTCACCGAAGAAATTCGGCAGCGTGTAGATGAAGCCGATCAGCAGCGCGACGACAAGGATCGCGTACTTCCACAGCGGATAACGGTTCATGAAGGCTTCCTCTCAGGCCCAGGCACCGTGGCTGCCGCCTCAAAAATTCGAAGCAGTGCCGGCGGTGCCGGGTGAGCCCGCCGCACGCGGCGGCAGGCTGGCTAGTCCAGCGGCGCCGCCTCCCTCTGCGGAGCGGGCCGACCGGTGTTCTTGGAATGGCTTACTTGATGGTGCCCTTGGGCAGCACTTGCACCACGGCGCCGCGCTGCACTTGCAGTTCGACACCACTGGCGACTTCCAGGCTCAGATAGCTCTCGCCCACCTTGCTGATCTTGCCCAGCAGACCGCCGGAGGTGATGACTTCGTCACCCTTGGCGATGGCGTCGATCATGGCCTTATGCTCCTTCTGGCGCTTCATCTGCGGACGAATCATCACGAAATAGAGCACCACAAACATCAGCACCAGAGGCAGCATGCTCAGCAGGCTGGACTCCGTACCGGTGGCAGCAGCGGGCGCAGCCTGGGCGAAAGCGTTGGAGATGAACACGAGGAAATTCCCTTTGGAGATGGGGTGAGGCAGAGCGGCCCGGGGCACGTTCCAACGGAACATGCCCCCGAAGGCCAGGGCGGCATCAAATGAACGGCGGATTGTATGCGCCGAGACCCGGTCCGCCGCCCAGGCCAACCCGCAGACCGACGCGGCTTGGCGCAGACGAGGGGCCGGCCGGTTTCGGCACACGCGGGCCGCGCGCGCATACAGGGCCTCATCTGGGGTTGCGCCGGCTTGACGGCAAGTCCTTCAATAAATATATTTACAGAATACCAACGGAGCTCACCATGTCGACCCACACCGCCCCCATCCCCAGCGCCCGCGCCGATCTGCCCCGCTGGGCCGGCGTTTTCCCCGCCGTCACCACCAAGTTCAAGACCAACGAAGACCTGGACATTGCCGAGATGGAGCGGCATTTCGACCTCCAGATCCAGAACGGCGTGCACGGCCTGGTCACCGGCGGCTCGCTCGGCGAGGCCAGCACGCTGACGCTGGAGGAAAAGCTCGAGGTCGCCGCCACCGCCCTCCGTGTTTCGGCCGGTCGCGTGCCGGTGCTGGCCAATGTCTCGGAAACCAGCACCCGCAACGCCATCCGCTATGTCGAAGCCGCCGCCAAACTGGGCGTGCAAGGGCTGATGCTGATGCCGGCCGTGCTCTACCCGGCCGACACCCGCGAGGCCATGGCCAATGTGCGCACCATCGCTCAGGCCGCCCAGCTGCCCATCATGATTTACAACAACCCGGTGTCCTACCGCGTGGATCTCAAGCCCGAGGACATGGTGGAGCTGGCCGATTGCGAGTGGCTGGTGGCGATCAAGGAATCGACCGACAACATCCGCCGCGTCACCGACCTGCGCAATGCCCTGGGCACCCGCTACCAGCTCTTCATAGGCGTTGATGACCTGAGCTTCGAAGCCCTGGCCCTGGGTTGCGAAGGCCTGCTGGCCGGTTTGTGCGATGCCTTCCCGGCGGAAACCGTGGCGCTGTACAAGCTGATGCAGGCCAAGCGCTACGACGAAGCGCTGAAGATCTACCAATGGTTCATGCCCCTGCTGCACCTCGATGTCAGCGCCAAGCTGGTGCAGAACATCAAACTGGCCGAGGCCATGGCCGGCGTCGGCAACGAGAACGTGCGCCGCCCGCGCCTGCCCCTGGTCGGTGCCGAACGCGAACGCGTGGCCACCATCATCCAGCGCGGCCTGGACACCCGGCCCGACCTGAGCGGCCTGTTCTGATCTGCTCGCCCGAGCAGGCCCGGGGCCTGCGATGATGCGCCCATGAAAAGCAGCCGAAGCCAGGATTCCAGCCTCATCAGCGCCGCCACCGCCGCCGCCATCAGCGCGGCGGACGGCGAGCCCGACAAGCGCCGCTATGCCGATCAGGCCTACGACGCCCTGGAGTCCATGATCGCCACCCTGGAGTTGCGCCCGGGCGCACCCATCGTCGAGGCCGAGCTGATCGAGCGCACCGGCCTCGGCCGCACGCCCACCCGCGAGGCCTTGATGCGCCTGGTGGCCAGCGGCCTGATCGTGCAGCAGCCGCGCCGCGGCCTGCTGGTCAGCGACATCCGCCTGGCCGAGCATCTGGACCTGAT
>JAIXSD010000091.1 GCA_027484885.1 Rubrivivax sp. | reverse complement strand
GGCCGGCTTCACCTACACCGTCAACGAGGCCGGCGTGAAGACCAGCGCCGCCCTTCCCAGCGGTTGGACCACGCCCAGCCCCAATACCTGCTGGGCGCTCAAGCAGGACGGATCATGCTAAAGAGGCCTCCAGCGTGCGGCGTGCGGCCTGAGATACAGGCCGGTGTAACGCTGATCGAACTGATCGTCAGCCTTACCTTGCTCGGAATCTTCATGGCTGTGGCGGCGCCTAGCTTCTCGAATTGGCTGCAAAACAGCAGGATCCGCAACACCGCCACCTCCCTGAGCGCCGGAATTCAGCTGGCAAAAGCAGAAGCGGTGGCCCGCAATACGGCCGTGCGCTTCCAGCTGACCACCTCCCTGACCAATGACTGCGCCCTGAGCACCAGCGGCACAAACTGGGTGATCAATGTGATCGGCGCGAACACGGCCGCCGACTCGGTGGCCAATCGCTGCGCCACCGCGCCCTCGGACACCGTGGCACCGCGCATCCTGCACACCAAGCCCAGCAAGGACGGCAACGGCTCGGTACAGGTCGCAGCCAACAGCAGCTCGGTCGCCTTCAACAGCCTGGGCAAGCCCACGCCGACACCGAACGCCCCCATCACCATCGATATCAGCAACAGCGCGGCCGGATCCTGCGACGCCTCTGGCGACGCCACCTGCCTGCGCGTGGTGATCACGCCCTCGGGTCAGGTCCGGATGTGCAACCCCAGGCTGCCAAGCACCGATGTGCAAGCCTGCTGAGCGCATGAAAGGGTGACCATGATGCAAGAAGAAGGACTTCACCCCGTGCCGCGCCCCGGCAACGCTTCGGTGCGGCGCAGCCACGGCTTCATGATGCTGGAAGTGCTGGTGGCCCTGCTGGTCTTCGCTCTTGGCGTGCTGGGCCTGGTCGGCCTGCAGGCCACGGCGGTCAAGCAGGCCGGCCAAGCCAAGTACCGCTCCGACGCCGCCCTGCTGGCCAATGAGCTGATCGGCACCATGTGGGTGGGCAATCGCAACCTCGCCACCCTGCAGGCCAACTACAGCAGCGCCGCCGAAGGCGATGGCTACAAGCTCTGGCTGGAAAAGGTCAGCGCCACCTTGCCCGGCGTGAGCGACTATCCGCCGACGGTCACCTTCGCCCAGGTGAACCCGCTACCGGTGCTGGCCGGCACGCCCGCCGGCGGCCCCGTGCTGACCCCGAGCCTGCGGGTCACCATCACCGTCAACTGGTCGGCGCCCGGGGAGAGTCTGGGCAGTAGCCCCCACAACCTGGTGATGATCAGCCAGCTGAAGTGATCGGACCGACCATGAACTCGATGACTTCCCTCCGCCACGCCCCCCGGGCCCAACAGGGCTTCAGCCTGATCGAGCTGCTGGTCGGCATGGTCCTAGGCATGATTGCCGTCATCGTCGTGATGCAGGTGTTCTCGCTGTCCGAACGCGGCCAGCGCAGCGCCACCAGCGGCGACGAAGCCCAGACCAATGGCGCCATTGCCGCCACCCAGCTGCAACGCGACATCCGCCAGAGCGGCCATGGTTCGACCAATCTGCTGCTCGCCGGCTGCAATCTCACCCTGCCCGGCGGCCGCACGCTCAACGCCCTGGGGCCGGTCACCATCAATCACGCCAGCATTCCGGCCGGCGACGCCGGCAGCGACACCGTGCTCGTGGTCTACAGCAACGGCAACGGCGCGCCCGAGGGCGACCGCATCATCTCCGAGCCCGACGCCGTGACCTACTCCATGGCCACGCCCACGGCCTTCAGCGCCAATGAGTATGTGATCGCGGCCAACCAGGTGCGCCCCGCCCCCTGCAATCTGCTGCTGGACCGGGTGGCGTCCGCGCCGGTCGGGGCCAATGTGGGCGTGGGCGCCGGCGCCGCCGGTCTGCAGGACACCCTATTCAACTGGGGCCTAGCGCCCAAGGTGCTGGCCTATGCCGTGCGCAACGGCCGGCTGACGCAGTGCGACTTCATGGTCAACGACTGCCGTGTCAACAGCGCCCAGGCCTGGGTCGAAGTCATCGACAACATCGTCAATCTGCGCGCCCAGTACGGCCGCGACACCTCGGCCGCCCCCATGGACGGCACGGTCGACGTCTTTGACCAGACCACGCCAGCCACGGCCTGCCAGTGGTCGCGCATGTCGGCCGTGCGCCTGGCCGTCACGGCCGTCAGCGGCCAGCGCGAGAAGACCGTGGTGACCGACAGCGACAACGCCCCGCGCTGGGCCGGCTCCGAAGATGCGCCGATCACTCTGTCCGCCGACGACCTCTGGCAGTACTACCGCTACAAGGTTTTCGAAGCGGTCGTGCCCCTGCGCAATCTGGCCTGGCAAGGAGCGCTGACATCATGCTGAGCGCCCCTCACACCCTGACACACAGCCCAGGCCGGGCACCCGCGCCGCGGGCCGGTGCGCAGCGCGGCATCGTGCTGCTGCTGGCCATCGTCGTGCTGGTGATCATGTCTCTGGCTGCCGTGGGCCTGATGCGCTCCATGCTGAGCAGCAACAAGGTGGCCGGCAACCTGGCCTTCCAGCAATCGGCCATCCAATCGGCGGATACCGGCATCGAGTCCGCTGTGGCCTGGCTGGAACAGAACAATTTCGGCGTCAATCTGCACAACAACGTCACCATCGCCGCCGGCCGGCCCGTGGGATATCTGGCCCTGCGCCAGGACCCGGCGGTCAACCAGAGCTGGGAAACCTTCTGGAACGCCGTACTCATTCCCAGCAACACCGTCACCACCCTGGCCACCGATGCCGCGGGTAACACCGTGTCCTTCGTGATCCAACGCCTGTGCAATGGCCAAGGCGCGCCGACTTCGGGCATCGGCTGCGAAGCCCCGCCGGCGACCGCCCCCGGCGAAGGCGGCAGCAAGCGTGCCAACAGCGGCACGCCCATCGGCATCCCCAATCAGCGCTACTACCGCATCACGACCCGCGTCGTCGGCCCGCGCAACACGGTGGGCTTTGTTCAAGCCGTCGTGGCCCTTTGAGTCCGGCCCGGCATGCCGGACGCCCCCACCCCGAGTTTAGAGATCTGGAGTTCACCATGCACAGCAAGCAACGCCTTCTCGCCCGCTGGCTGGCCATCGCCTCCCTGCCATGCCTCATGAGCGCCCATGCGGCCGTCACCGACATCTCCAGCACCCCCCTGGTCGTGGCCTCGCCCAATTCGGTCCAGCCCAATCTGATGTTCGTGCTGGACGACTCCGGCTCCATGGGCTTTGACTTCATGCCCGACCATATCAACGGCGACAGCAACCCCGACCCCAAGCTCTGTCGCTCCAGCGGCGCCATGCCCGCCAACAGCGGCAATTTCTCCAACACCTGCTGCCAGAACGGCGACAGCGGCGAAGCCTGCCTGCTCAACGCGCCTCCCTTCGGCATCCGCCGAGGCCACCCGCCATTTCTGAGCGCCAGCTTCAACACCATGGCTTACAACCCTGCCATTCGCTACACACCGCCCTTGGGCGCCAACGGCAACAGCTGGACCAGCATGACTTCGGCCAACACCAATGGCTGGAGGGCTGTGGCCAACGACGCCTTCGGCATCCAGAACACCGACAGCATCAACCTGCTGACACAGTTCCCGGACACCGAGTGGTGCACCGACACCAGCTACACCGATTGCCTGCGCAACGACAACTACATCCTGCCCGGCACGGTCAACAACAAAAGCTATACCGTCTTCAACGCCACCTCGGCCACGGGCAGCGGCTCCAAGGCCACGGGCGCACCGGACAACGCCAGCACGGCCGCGCAGTCCTGGGGCCCTCACTACTATGTGATTCACGCAGCCGAGTACTGCGACAACATCAATCTGCGCAACTGCCAAACCACGGCCACGGCCGTCTTCAAATACCCGGCCGCCGTGCGCTGGTGCAACACCGACGCCAATGCCCGTGCGGCAACGCCGGCGGCTGGCTCCTGCCAGGCCGTGCGCAGCAACAACTACCCGGAAGCCCGCTACCCCACCAAGTACTTCACCGCCGGCACCAATGGCGTTCCGGCCACGCCGGAAGTGCGCGCCAGCACCACGCTGACCATCAGCTCGATCTCTAACAACCGCGGCAACAGCTGCTCGGTGGCCATCACCTCCATGCGCTCGGGCTCGATCGAATTGCTCTCGGCCGCCACCAGCGCCGAATCCAACCGCGGCAATCTGGCGGCCACGTTGACCGCCCGCATCAATGCCGGCAGCTCGGGCTATTACGCCAGCCAGTCCAACCGAACCGTGACCATCACCGCGCCGGCTGGCGTAGCCTCGCCCGGCTCCATCAGCTGGTCCACCAGCCCCAGCACCTGCTTGCTGAGCATCAGCCCGACCACGCCGACCTTCTCCGGCTATCAGGCCGCCACCGCCGGCACACCCGGCGTGCCCGGCGGCTACCCGGGCAGTTTCGAGCGCGTAGACATCGTGCCAGGCCGCACCAGCTATCCCAAGCTCTCCACCAACCGCAGCGACTGCGCCGGCGCCAGCAGCTGCAGCTATGCCGAGGAGATGACCAACTTCGCCAACTGGTGGACCTATTACCGCACCCGCATGCAGATGATGAAGTCGGCCACCAGCCAAGCCTTCTCCGCCGTCTCGAGCAATTTCCGGGTCGGCTATATGAGCATCAACAACAGCCAAGGCGACGCCTTCCTGAACCTCGCCACCTTCAGCGGCACGGCCAAATCGGACTGGTACTCGCGACTCTTCAATGCCTACCCCTACTACTCAACGCCGCTGCGCCGCGCCCTGAACACCGTCGGGCGCCTGTATGCGGGCAAGCAAACCGGCAGCATCAACGGCACCACGGTGGTCGATCCGGTGCAGTACTCCTGCCAGCGCAACTACACCGTGCTGTCGACCGATGGCTTCTGGAACGAGAACGTCACTCTGACCCAGCTGGATGGCACGGCCCTGGGCGACCAAGACGGCAGCCTGGCCCGGCCGAAGAAGGATGGCAACGCGGTCTCCAACACCCTATCGGACGTGGCCGCCTACTACTACAAGACCGACCTTCGCACCGGCGAAAGCGGCTCAGCCGATTGCACCAGCGGCTCGGGCACCAATGCTGATGTCTGCGACAACGGCAATGGCAACTCGCCACAGCGCATGGTCACGTTCACGTTGGGTTTGGGCGCCTCCGGCTATATGCAGTACCAGCCGGACTATCTGCGCGCCACCAGTGGCGACTACTTCTCGGTGGCACAGGGCAGCAGCCCCAATGCCGCAGGGGGGGTGTGCACCTGGCAATCGAGCAGCGAGTGCACCTGGCCCACGCCGGTCAGCAACACGCTCACCACGATTGACGATCTGTGGCATGCGGCCGTCAACGGCGGCGGCACCTACTTCAGTGCCAGCAACCCCAGAAGCCTATACGACGGCTTGCAAACGGCGCTGAACAATATTGCGGCTGACAACGGTGCATCGGCGGCCGCCACGGCCAGCAACCCCAATGTCACCGCGGGCGACAACCAGGTCTTTGTCTCCAACTTCATGTCGGGCGAATGGACGGGCCAATTCAAATCCAGGCGCATCGACCTCAGTGGCGGCATGCTGACCACCACGGACTGGGCTGCAGCCAACCTCCTGGAAAGCAACAGCAGCCGCAACATCTATATGTTCAACAGTGCTGCGGACAACAAACGCGCCGTCTTCAACTGGGACAATTTGAGCACCACCCAGCGCAGCTATTTCAATCTCGCCACGCTGACGGCAAGCGGCAACAACCTGATCCAGTTCTGCACCTCGGGCGACTACTGCCTGAGCAGCAGCGACCAGAGCACCGCGGCCGGCCAGCGCCTGGTCGACTACCTGCGTGGATCCCGCGTCGACGAGGGTCCGCTGTCCGAACCCAGCAAGTTCTTCCGCCAACGCGTGCTCCTGCTCGGCGACATCGTCAACTCCGAGGCGGTCTATGTGAAGAAGGCCCTGGTCAACTACAACGACCCTGGCTTCAGCGAGCACAAGGCCACCACTGTGAGCCGCGAGGGCACGGTATACGTCGGCGCCAACGATGGCATGCTCCACGCCTTCCACGCCGGCACCGGTGCCGAGCTCTGGGCCTATGTTCCAACGGCCGTGATTCCGCGCCTGTACAAGCTGGCCGACAAGAGCTACGGCAACAAGCACCAGTTCTATGTCGACGGCAACCCCGTGGTGCAGGAGGTCAAGATCGGCAATGAATGGCGCACCGTGCTGGTCAGCGGCCTCGGTGCGGGTGGCCGCGCCTACTTCGCCATCGACATCACCTCTCCCACGGACCCCAAGCCCTTGTGGGAGTTCACCCACGACAACCTGGGCTACACCTTCGGCAAGGCTGAAATCAGCAAGCTGGCCGACGGAACCTGGGTGGCCATCCTGCCTTCGGGCTACAACAATGTCTCGCCCGGCGACGGCAATGGCCGCCTCTTCGTGCTGGACATCGCAACCGGCCAGCCCGTGTCCACCCTGCCCAACGGCATCCCGACCCTGGTCGGCGGCCTGGCCGTGGGCAGCAGCAGCACGCCCAGCGGCCTCGGCCACATCAGCGCCTGGACCGACAACTCCGACAAGGACAACACCGCCCTGCGCATCTACGGCGGAGACAACCTGGGCAACCTCTGGCGCTTCGACATCAACAACAATGTCGGCGCCTCGGGCTATGAAGCCCAGCGCCTGGCCACGCTCAAGACCTCGCTCGGCCTAGCTCAACCCATCACCTCGCGGCCCGAGCTGGGTCAGGTGGGCAGCCATGTGATGGTGTTCGTGGGAACAGGCCGTTACCTGGGCGTCAGCGATCTCAGCGATGCGACACAGCAGAGCATTTACGCCATCAAGGACCGCCTTTCGGATGCCGACTTCGGCAACCCCCGCTTGCAGGCCAATAATTTTGTGCAACAGACCTTGACCGACGGCACCTGCCCCACGAACTCGACCATCTGCGCCGCGGGCAGCCCGATCCGCAGCAACGGCAGCCCGCAAGCAGTGGATCTGAGTGTCAAGAACGGCTGGTATGTGGACCTGCCGGGAACGCGCGAGCGCGTCACCACCGGTGCCGTACTGGTGGGCGGTGTGCTGGGCGTGACCTCGAACGTGATCAACGCCTCGGGCATTTGCAGTGTGGGCGGCTACAGCTGGATCAACTACTTCGACTACCGCACCGGCGGTCCGGTCAACAGTGCGCAGAACATCGTCAGCATCTCGCTGGGCAATGCCCTGGCCACCACGCCGGAGACCGTGCAGTTGCCAAATAACAAGGTGATCGACCTGATCCAAAAGACCGACGGCTCCATGGCCAGCCAGGAGCGCCCTCAAGGCACGGGCAACAGCAACACGCGCCGCCTGTCCTGGCGCGAGTTGAATGACTGAAGCGGCGTTCAGCCCGCCCCTCTCAGGCCCGAGCGGGCCGACGAAGACGTCTCGCCCACGCGACGGCCGGCGCCTGAGCCTATGCCTCGCCGCCGCCCTGGGCCTGCATGCCCTGGCCGCCTGGTATCCGCTGAGCCGCTCCGAAGCTGGTGGCGGACCGAGCGCCAGGCCCTCAGGCTCGCCACCACTGGAGTTGCGCCTCTTGGCTGCGCTGCCTCCGGCCCCGACGCGTCAGCAGCCCGGGGCCTTGGAAAGCAGCCAAGCGTCAGACGCCGTCGAAGCAGCGGCGCTGCGAAAGGAAGGGCTGCAACAAGAGCTGTTGCAGAAGAAGCCGGAGCAGATGGAAGCGCCACCGCAGGACCGGGTGCAAGCCCCGGCTGTGCCAGCTACCACACAAGACGGCGAAAGTCCGGGCCTGCAATTCGCGCAGGCCGGTCGCTACGCCCCCAGCGACTGGTTGGACGAAGCACCCCGGCTGCCCGAAGAGCAGAGGGTCAAGATTCAGCACCCTGACGACGCCCTGCCCGAGAGCCAGGGCCAAGCAAACGTTGCCTTGCTGCTCAATTCCCAGGGCGGCGTCGATGCCGTGCTGGTGCCGGCCGAACAACTGCCCCGGCGCTTCGCCCGTGCGATTCAGAAGGCCTTTGAAGGCCACCGCTTTCTGCCGGGCCGCAAGGGCGAGCAGGAGATGGCGGCCAGGATCTGCATGGTCATCCAGTTCCGCGAAGGTGAGCCGCCCCGCTGGGAAACTCGCCCCAGCCCTGCCGCCTGGCGAAGCCGGGCCGTGACGACCGCGAACGCCCTGGCCAGCTGCGCGCCCTAGATTTCAGCGCGGTAGATCGCTGCCGCCCATCAGGAACTCATCCACCGCGCGTGCGGCTTGGCGGCCTTCGCGAATGGCCCAGACGACGAGCGACTGGCCGCGGCGCATATCACCGGCGGCGAAAACCTTGTCGACATTGGTCTTATAGCCGCCCGTGAAATCGGTGCTGGCCTTGGCGTTGCCGCGAGCATCCTTGCTGACGCCGAAGGCGTCGAGCACGGTGGCGACCGGTGCCACGAAGCCCATGGCCAGGAAGACCAGATCGGCCTTGATGATCTGCTCGGAACCGGGCACTTCGACCATCTTGCCGCCCTG
>JAIXSD010000724.1 GCA_027484885.1 Rubrivivax sp. | reverse complement strand
GCGGTCTCGGTGCTGAACTCGGCCGCGCAGGTGTCCACGCGCTTGTAGACCGGGCGCACATTCAGCGCATGGCGCGCCGCGCGCACCTCGTGCTGGTTGGTGCCCAGCAGCTTGGCCAGGCGGCGGTCCGAGAAGCCCTTCTTCTTGAGCAGACGCAGCTCATCGGCGCCCAGCGAGGCCAGGCTGCGGCCGGCCAGCGATTGCTCGATCTTGATGATCTGCTCGATCTGGGCCAGGAACCAGGGGTCGATGGCGGTCTCTTCGAAGACCTCTTGCAAGCTCATGCCGAGGCGGAAGGCATCGCCGACGAAGAGGATGCGCTCCGGGCCGGGCTCGCCGATTTCCTGGATGATTTCTTCACGGTCGGTCGAGCGCTCGCTCAGGCCGTCGATGCCGGTTTCCAAGCCGCGCAGGGCCTTCTGGAACGACTCCTGGAAGGTGCGGCCCATGGCCATCACCTCGCCCACCGACTTCATCTGTGTGGTCAAGCGCGAATCGGCCATGGGGAACTTCTCGAAGGCGAAACGCGGGATCTTGGTGACCACGTAGTCGATCGAGGGCTCAAACGACGCCGGGGTCACGCCGCCAGTGATGTCATTCTTCAGCTCATCCAGCGTGTAGCCCACGGCCAGCTTGGCTGCGATCTTGGCGATCGGGAAGCCGGTGGCCTTGGAGGCCAGCGCCGAGGAACGCGAGACGCGCGGATTCATCTCGATCACGGTCATGCGGCCGTTTTGCGGGTTGATCGAGAACTGCACGTTCGAGCCGCCGGTGTCCACGCCGATCTCGCGCAGGATGGCGATCGAGGCATTGCGCAGCAGCTGGTATTCCTTGTCGGTCAGGGTTTGAGCCGGGGCCACGGTGATGGAGTCGCCGGTGTGGACACCCATGGGGTCCAGGTTCTCGATCGAGCAGACAATGATGCAGTTGTCGCGGCTGTCGCGCACCACTTCCATCTCGTACTCTTTCCAACCGATCAGCGATTCTTCGATCAGCAGCTCATTGGTCGGCGACAGGTCCAGGCCGCGCTTGCAGATCTCTTCGAACTCTTCCGGGTTGTAGGCAATGCCGCCGCCGGTGCCGCCCAGCGTGAAGCTGGGGCGAATGACCATGGGGAAGCCGGTGCCACCGATCTCGTCCTTGATGCGCTTTTGCACGGCCAGCGCCTCTTCCATCGAATGCGCAATGCCGGACTTGGCGGAATCGAGACCGATCTTGGTCATCGCATCCTTGAACTTCAGGCGGTCTTCGGCCTTCTCGATCGCCTTTTCGCTAGCGCCAATCATCTCCACGCCGTACTTGGCCAGCACGCCGTGCTTGTGCAGGTCGAGGGCGCAGTTCAGCGCGGTCTGGCCGCCCATGGTGGGCAGCACGGCGTCCGGGCGCTCCTTGGCGATGATCTTCTCGACCACCTGCCAGGTGATGGGCTCGATATAGGTCACGTCCGCCGTGTCCGGGTCCGTCATGATGGTCGCCGGATTGCTGTTGACCAGGATGACCTTGTAGCCTTCCTCGCGCAGGGCCTTGCAGGCTTGGGCGCCGGAATAGTCGAACTCACAGGCCTGGCCGATGATGATGGGGCCGGCGCCGATGATGAGGATGCTCTTGATGTCTGTACGTTTGGGCATGTCTTTACTCCATCAGGCCGTGATCAGGACTTGGCCATCAGACCGATGAAGCGGTCAAACAGGTAGGCGATGTCGTGGGGGCCAGGGCTGGCTTCGGGGTGACCCTGGAAGCAGAAGGCCGGCTTGTCGGTGCGGGCCAGGCCTTGCAGCGTGCCGTCGAACAAGCTGATGTGGGTGGCGCGCAAGTTGGCGGGCAGGCTGTCGGCATCGACCGCGAAGCCATGGTTCTGACTGGTGATGCTGACGCGGCCGTTGTCCAGATCCTTGACCGGATGGTTGCCGCCGTGGTGGCCGAACTTCATCTTGAAGGTCTTGGCGCCCGAGGCCAGGGCCATGATCTGGTGGCCCAGGCAGATGCCGAAGGTCGGGATGCCCGATTCGATCAGCTGCGCTGCGGCGGCGATCGCGTAATCGCAGGGCTGCGGGTCGCCAGGGCCGTTGGACAGGAAAACGCCGTCCGGCTCCAGATCGAACACGGCCGAGGCCGGGGTCTGCGCCGGCACCACGGTGATCTTGCAGCCGCGCTCGGCCAGCATGCGCAGGATGTTGCGCTTGACGCCAAAGTCATAGGCCACCACATGAAAGCGCGGCTGGCTCAGCTGGCCGTAGCCCGTGCCCAAGGCCCACTCGGTCTCGGTCCAGGCGTGGCGCTCTTGCGTGCTGACCACCTTGGCCAGGTCCAGGCCCGACATGCTGGGCGCCGCCTTGGCCTTGGCGACCGCCTCGGCGATCAGCGCCTCGGTCACGACCTGACCCTCAGGCACCGCCAGGATGCAGCCGTTTTGGGCACCGGTGGTGCGCAGCAGGCGGGTCAGGCGGCGGGTGTCGATGTCGGCAATGGCGACCGTGCCTTCGTCGCGCAGGTACTGCGCCAGGCTGCGGGTCTTGCGGAAGTTGGAATCAAGGATGGGCAGCTCCTTGATGATCAGGCCAGCGGCATGGATCTTCGGGGCCTCGACATCCTCGTCGTTGACGCCGTAGTTGCCGATGTGCGGATACGTGAGGGTCACGATCTGCCGGCAGTAGCTCGGGTCGGTGAGGATTTCCTGGTAGCCGGTCATGGCGGTGTTGAACACCACCTCGCCGACCGTGTGACCGGCTGCGCCGATCGAGGTGCCTGTGAAGACCGTGCCGTCTGCCAGGGCGAGAATCGCTTTGGGGGTTTGGAGCAGATCGGGCAGCACGGGGAACTCCGGTGAGGTGCGCACGCCCAGCTCTGCTCTTGCAGCCGGCCGGGTTCAGGCGAGAACCGGGCCGAAAGAGCCTGAGTTTGGTGGAGAAACTGAAGCGAGTTTCGCTGGGGTGGCGGTGGTTGCGGGTAAACCTGCTGAGTATAACCCACCAGGGTTATCACCAAGCCCGGTTTTGCCTACTTTGCGCAAATGACGGCATCAAGTCAGCCTTCGCCAGATGCCATGCCTGCCGCCTCAAACCACCACAAACTCAGCAGGCAGGGAGGCCGCAACCACCCTGCCCCTGCGCAGAATCAGGCCAGTGCCGCGATGCCCGCACGTGCAATCTGCGCGTCCTCGCTGGACTTGACGCCACTGACGCCCACCGCGCCGATGCAGTGCCCATCCACCAGCACCGGAACACCACCCTCGAGCAAGCCACTCAAGCCCGGCGCGCTCAGGAAGGACACACGGCCCTGGTTGATGATGTCTTCGTACACCTTGGACTCGCGGCGACCCAGCGCCGCGGTGTGCGCCTTGGCCGGGGCGATCTGGGCCGACACGGCCGGCGCACCGTCCAGGCGCTGCAGCCACAGCAAATGGCCACCGTCATCGACGATGGCGATGGTCACGGCCCACTGGTGCGCCAGGGCTTCAGCCTCGGCTGCGGCGGCGATGCGCTTGACGTCTTCCAGGCTCAGATACGGCTTTTGTTTCATGGTCTCACTTGAATTGGAACGAGAAAGGCCGCACTTTAGCTGCATGGGCGTCGGCCATTCATGCGCCGGCATGCAGCACTGACCTGACCCACCCGCGTCGCCCCGTGCAGTCGCAGACCGCGCTCTACGCCATCGCACAACACGGGACAGCACAGCGCGGTGGCCCGGCACACGCTACATTTCGCCCTGAGTGACGCGATAAACCTCGATCAGACGACCTAGGGTATCGCCGCGCCACCGATGGTTTGAATGACGGAGGACGCTTGAGATGAATGAAACCCTGCAAACCCAACTGAACGCAAGCCTGGGCCAAGGCCTGGCGGCCGAGCGTCAGCGCGTGCTGCGCAACACCTACTGGCTGCTGGCCCTGTCCATGGTGCCCACCGTACTGGGCGCCTGGTTGGGCGTGTCCACCGGCCTGATGGCCAGCATGGGCACCGGCATGAGCTTGATCGTCTTCATGGCCGGCGCCTTCGGCCTGATGATGCTGGTGGAGAAAACCAAGAACAGCAGCACCGGCGTCTACGCCCTGCTCGCCTTCACCTTCTTCATGGGCCTGATGCTCTCGCGCCTGCTGGCTGCGGTGCTGGGCTTCAAGAACGGCAGCAGCCTGATCATGACGGCCTTTGGCGGCACGGGCGCCATCTTCTTCGCCATGGCCAGCCTGGCCACCGTGATCAAGCGCGACCTGTCCAGCATGGGCAAGTTCTTGTTCGTGGGCGCCATCATCATGCTGGTGGCCGGCGTGGTGAATGTGTTCCTGCAGTCCTCGGCCCTGATGCTGACCCTGCTGGTGCTGTCCATGGCCGTGTTCTCGGCCTTCATGCTCTACGACATCAAGCGCGTGCTGGACGGCGGCGAGACCAACTACATCTCAGCCACCCTCGCCATTTACCTGGATCTCTACAACGTGTTCCAGAGCCTGCTGTCCCTGCTGGGCATCTTTGGCGGCGAGCGCGAGTGAGCCTCGCTCGGGCCTGAGTTCAGGCCAAACATGAAGAAAGGGCCCGCGGGCCCTTTCTTTTTTGTCCTGCGCCCTCGGCGCTGCCGGCTCACGCCTCAGCGCTCGAACACCGCAATGCTCTCCACATGCGAGGTGTGCGGGAACATATTGACCGCGCTGGCCGCCGTGCAGCGATAGCCGGCCACATTGACCAGCAAGCCCGCATCGCGCGCCAACGTGGACGGGTTGCAGGACACATAGACGATGCGCTTGGGCAGGGTCCAGCCGGGGGCCAGCTCGGCGTTCTGCGCAATGTCGGCCACCGCCTTGGCCAAGGCAAAGGCGCCGTCGCGCGGCGGGTCAACCAGCCACTTGTCGGCCACGCCATCAGCCACCAGCAATTCCGGCGTCATCTCGAACAGATTGCGGACCACGAAGCGGGTCTTGGCGGCCAGGCCATTGCGCACAGCGTTCTCGCGCGAGCGCTGCACCAGGGTCTCGCTGCCCTCGATGCCCAAGACCTCGCGCGCCTGCGTCGCCAGGGGCAAGGTGAAGTTGCCCAGGCCGCAGAACCAGTCGATCACCCGTTCATCAGGCTGCACCGCCAGCAAGCGCAGCGCGCGACCGACCAACACGGTATTGATGTGCGGATTGACCTGGGTGAAGTCGGTCGGCTTGAAGGGCATGACCACGCCGAACTCGGGCAGGCGGTAGGCCAACTCCGGGCCGCCTTCATCGAGCAGATGCACCGTCTCCGGGCCCTTGGGTTGCAGCCACCATTGCACCCCCTCATGCTGGGCCGCGAAGTCACGCAGGCGCTGACGGTCGGGTTCCAGCAAAGGATTCAGGTTGCGCAGCACCAGGGCGATCACTTCGTCGCCCATGGCCAGCTCGATCTGCGGCAGGCGGTCGCGCTCGTCCATGCTGGCAATGAGATCGCGCAGCGGCATCAGCAGGTCACTGACGCGCTGCGGCACCACCTTGCAGACCTGCATATCGGCCACGTAGCGGCTCTTGCGCTCGTGAAAGCCAATCAAGACCTGGCCCTTCTTCGGCACATAGCGCACCGAGAAGCGGGCGCGGTAGCGGTAGCCCCAAGTCGGCCCCTCGATCGGACGCAGCAGCATCTCAGGCTTGACCTTGCCGAGGTGCCAGAGGTTGTCCTCCACCACGCGCTGCTTCACCGCGACCTGGGCGCCGGCGTGCAAATGCTGCATCTTGCAGCCCCCGCAGGCACCGGCATGGAGACCGAAATGCGGGCAGCCGGGCTTGACGCGCTGGGCGCTCTCGCGCCGCATGGCCGTCATCGTGCCCTGCTCCCAGTTGTTCTTCTTGCGGCCGGTGCTGACCTGGACCTGTTCACCCGGCAAAGCGCCTTCGATGAACACCACCTTGCCATCTTCCTTGTGGGCCACGCCCTGGGCATCCAGGTCGATCGATTCGACCGTCAGCCATTCTGTTTCTTGACTCATGGCGCAATTATCGCCGCGCGCCGCGGCGGGCTGAGCGGCGGCTCAGAAGATGGAATCGCGGTCGATGCCGTGGCGCATCATGTTGCGCTTGAGCTTGGCCAACGCTTCAATCTGGATCTGGCGGATGCGCTCGCGGGTGAGCTTGAGCCGCACGGCCAGCACATCGAGGGTTTCAGGCTCGCGATCGAACAGGCCGAAGCGGCCGGCCAGGACCTCGCGCTCACGCTCGTTCAAGGCCGACATGCCGTGGCGCAGCAGCTCGTCCAGTTCATGGCTGAGGCGCAGGCCGAGCGGATCGACCGTTTGCTCGTCCGCCACCAGGTCCATCATCGATTCGCCGCCCTCGCCGTTGCGATCGACCGGCGCATCGAGCGAGCTGGGCAGCTCTGCATAGGCCAGCAACTCGGACACCTCGGCCAAGGGCCGGCCCAACGCGGCGGCGATGTCCTCGGCCCGCACCTGGCCGGCGCCGCCATTCTGGCTCTGCACCGCTTCGAGCGCCCGCCGCGCCTTCAGCACATGGTTGAGTTCTCGCACGATGTGCACCGGCAGGCGCACCAGGCGGGCCTGGTGCATCAAGGCACTCTCGATGCTCTGGCGTATCCACCAACTGGCGTAGGTGGAGAAACGGAAGCCCCGCTCGGGCTCGAACTTGCCGATGGCATGCATGAGGCCTAGATTGCCATCCTCGATCAGGTCGCTGAGCGGCAGGCCGCGGCCCAGGTAGTTCTTGGCGATGGAGACGACCAGGCGCAGGTTGTGCTCGATCATGGACTGGCGCGCCGCGAAGTCACCGGCGCGTGCGCGCTGGGCGGTTTCAAACTCCTGCTGCGGGCTCAGCAAAGGTGTGCGGCGGATGTCGCGCAGATAGGCCTGCAGCGCATTGCCCACCTCGAGATCGCTGCCAGTGTTGAGGCGGCCGCTCAAACCGGCCACGTCGTCCTCGGCTTCGTCGGCATCGCGCTCGCGAGCACCAGACATCGAGCCCGCCGCCTGCGCCGCCAATCCCGCCGCTAGCGGCAGCGAATGGGACAGGGGCGATGGCGAGGACGGGCTGCGTTTCATGGCGGGCTCACATCGAACGCGCCAGCCCGAGATCAGGCTAGCGAGCGGGCAGGACCTTGGCGGGGTCGATCGGCTTGCCCAGCTTGCGCACCTCGAAATGCAGTTTCACCTGCTCGGCGTCGCTGGACCCCATTTCGGCGATCTTCTGTCCCTTGCGCACGGCCTGGTCTTCTTTGACCAGCAGGGTTTGGTTGTGCGCGTAGGCCGTCAGGTAGGTCGCGTTGTGCTTGATGATGACCAGATTGCCGTAGCCGCGCAAGCCCGAGCCCGCATAGACCACGCGGCCATCGGCAGCCGCCAGCACCGCGTCCCCGGGCTTGCCGAAGAAGGCCAGGCCTTTGTTGCGCTGCTCATCAAAGCCAGCCCCCACGGCGGTGCTGGTGGGCCAGGCCCAGGCTGGATCGTCGTCGTTGTCACGGCTGGCTGACGCGACCGCCTGGCTGGCCGAGGATGCCGCGGCCGAGGCTGCCGACGCGGACTTGTCCGCCGCCGAGGGCGCCGAGGCTGCGCCAGCGTTGGGCTTGCTGTCCAGCGGCCGGGTTTCCACCTTGGCCGTGCTCACGGGGCGGGCTGCCACGCTGCCGGCATCCACGCCAGGCGGCAGCACGCGCAAGACCTGACCCACTTCGATCAGATTGGGCTTGTCGAGGTTGTTCCACTTGCTCAGATCCCGCCAGTTCTGGCCGTTATCGAGGGCAATGCGGATCAGGGTGTCACCGGGTTTGACGGTGTAGTAGCCGGGCTTGCCCGCGTTCTCGGCGCCAGGCAGGGGTTTGGCTTCGGCCACAGGTGCGCTGCTCGGCGTTGGCGCCACGGGCGCGGCGGGCGCAGGCTTGACGCTGCCGCCCACCGGGCGCTCTTCCACCGGCGCGCGATTCAGGCTGGTGCCGCAAGCCGTCAAGGAAAGCAGGCCGCAGGCCAGCAAGAGCTTGATGGAAGGATGAAATGTCGGTTGCATGCGTCGCTGTGGGGGCTGGTGCGTTGGAAGGCTCCGGCCTTCGTTCGTTCACTCGTTCAATCCAAGCCGGAGTCCAAAAGGGCGAGGCCAGCCGAAGGCCGCCTCACATGACGCCGGATTTTAGGGGCACGAAGAGCACGGCCTCGTGCTCTGTGCGCACAAAGCGACTGCGACCGTTTTCCAGCAGATGATCCACCCGCACCAAGACCTGACCCCGCCCGCCGGGCGCGGCCATGGGCGCGATCAAGCGGCCGCCCGGCGCCAGCTGCTCCAGCCAGGCGTTCGGGATGTCGTCGCCACCGGCGGCGGCGACGATGCTGTCGAAGGGCGCCGCACCCGGCGCACCGAGCCGGCCGTCGCCGTAAATCAAGCGCAACTGAGGCAATTGCAGCGGCGCCAGATTGCTGCGGGCTTTGTCGTGCAGGGGCTTGAGCCGCTCGATCGACACCAGGCTTTGCGAAAGCAAGGCCAGCACAGCGGCCTGATAGCCGCAGCCGGTGCCAATCTCCAGCGTGCGGCCCAGATGGCCGCGCTGGCTGGCCGACTGGCCGCCAAAAAGCATGGCTATCATGCGGCCCACGACCGAGGGCTTGGAGATGGTTTGCTCGTGGCCGATGGGCAAGCTCGTGTCTTCGTAGGCCTGGATGGCCAGGGCGCTGTCCACGAACTCATGGCGAGGCACGCGCGACAGGGCCTCCAGCACGCGCTCGTCGTGCAAGCCATCGCGGCGCAGACGCAGCACCATGCGCTGGCGCACCTTGGCCGAATCCAGGCCGAGCCCGCTGGGCGCCAGCTGCCGCGCCGCGTCCTGGGCGGCTTCGCGCAGATGGCGCTGCGGCATCAGCACCTCACGCGCCGCGGCACCGCCTGCGCCGGACGAGGCACCGGAGGAAGCACTGGCGCCACCCATCTTGCCCAGCGGCAAAGGAAAGCGCGGTGAGCGAGCTGCAGGCTTGCTGCCGCCGTTGCCGCTGTTCATGCCGGCCGGTCCAGTCGCTGCGCCCAGGCACCCAAAGCGGCGTGATGGGTCAGGTCCACCTGCAAGGGCGTCAGGGACACCATACCGTTCGCGGTGGCGTGGAAATCGGTGCCCTCGCCCGCTTCACGCGCATCACCTGCCGGGCCGATCCAGTAAATCGGCTCGCCGCGCGGGCTCATCTGCTTGATCACCGGCTCGCTGGCATGACGCCGGCCCAGGCGGGTGACGCGGCGCGGCAACTCGCAAGCATCGGCCCGGTTCGGAATGTTCACATTGAGCAAAAAGGCCGAACCCAAGCCGCCGGCCAGCACCTGCTCGACCACCTGGCGAGCCAGTGCCGCCGCGGCGTCGAGATGACCCCAGCCCTTGTCGACTTGAGAGAAAGCGATCGAGGGGATGCCGAACAAAAAGCCCTCGGTGGCCGCGGCCACGGTGCCGGAATACAGGGTGTCGTCACCCATATTGGCGCCGTTGTTGATGCCCGAAAGCACCAGATCGGGTTTGTAGTCCAGCAAGCCGGTCAAGGCCACATGGACGCAGTCCGAGGGCGTGCCGTTGACGTAGCGAAAGCCGTTGCTGGCGGTGTAGACGGACAGCGGTCGACCCAGAGTCAGGGAGTTGGAGGTGCCGCTGGCGTTCTGCTCGGGGGCGATGACTTCGATCTGTCCCAGGCCTTCACAAGCCTTGACCAGCGCATGCAGCCCCGGCGCCAGGTACCCATCATCATTGGCGATCAATATGCGCATGGCCGGCATTGTAGGCAAGCGCCGATACGCCCACCCCTTCCGCAACCCTGCCCCAAGCTGGGTGCGCCCGGCGATACGCGACCAACGTGCCAGCCTGAGCCAGTGGCTGCGGGCGCAGTGCACGGACTCCTCGGGGATTCCCTAGCTTGTGACGCAGCGCTCGGACAACAGCCGAGGCGGGATGTGTAATCAGCTGTCTCCGCGGCGGCTGCGGGCCGCGGTTGTGCGCTAGGATGGAATTTGTGCTGACCTTCTCACTATGGCCGTCAAAGTACTGATCATTGAAGACAACCCGGTTGCCCGGAGCTTTCTCTGCCGCGTGGTGCGCGAGAGCTTCAGTGACCCCATGGATATCGCCGAAGCCGGTGACCTGGAAGGCGCGCGCCGCCACATCAGCCAGCTGAGCCAGAGTGACCCCGAGGCCAGCTTCCGCCTGGTGCTGGTGGACCTGGAACTGCCCGATGGCAATGGCATGGAGCTGCTGGCCGAGATGGCCGGTTCCCCAGCCCTCAAGATCGTCACCACCCTGTACTCAGACGATGACCATCTCTTCCCCGCCCTGCAATGCGGCGCCGACGGCTATTTGCTGAAGGAAGACCGCTTCGAGGTGCTGGTGGAGGAGCTGCAGCGCATCGTCAAGGGCCAGCCACCGCTGTCACCGGCGATTGCGCGCCGCTTGCTCTCACACTTCCGTCCCAACTCCACCGGCGACAGCGGCCCCATGGCCCTGAACTCGGGCTTCGGCAGCCTGTCCTCCTCGGGTGCACCCAGCACCTTCGGCACCGGCCGTGGGGTGGTGCTGGACCCACCGCCCGAATGGGAGCGCCTGACGCCGCGCGAAAGCGAAGTCCTGACCTACCTCAGCAAGGGCTTCACCATCAAGGAAATCGCCAACCTGATGGGCATCAAGTGGTTCACGGTCAACGACCACATCAAGAGCATCTACAAAAAGCTCAATGTTTCCAGCCGCGCCGAAGCGGCCGTGCTGGCGAGCAAGCAAGGCCTGGTCTGAGCCTGGTCTGAGCTTGCTCTGCCGGCGCTGAGTCAGCGCACCCGCAGGGCCAGATCGCGGCGCAGCTGCGCCTCATTGCCCTGCTGGTCGCGTGCGATCACGCGAAGCAGGTAATCCCCCGGCGGCAAGGGCGCCTCCAGCAGCGCTGAGGGCGCGCTGAGCCCATCGCGCACCTGCGCCCCCAGCTGGTAGCGAAAGCGCGTGACGGCGCTGCCATGCACGGTCACACCGCTGCGCGCGGCATAGGCCTGCTTGACCGCCTTGTCGTCCACCGGCAGGCGGCTGAAATCCAGCGTCATGCGTGGCTGCTCGAAACCATCCAGCGGGCGGCCGTCCTCGTGCAGCAGCTGGTAGCCCAGGCTGTGCAGACCCAGGCGGCGGCGCTCTTCATTCCCATCGACCTGATCCCAGGCATCGACCACAAACTGCAGCTCACGCCAATCGGCAGGCAGACGCAGGCGCCCCTGCTCCAGCTGCCGCAAGCGCCGCCCCGCAGCATCCAAGACCTCGATGCCCTCGATCAAGGGCGGCTCCTGGTCGCTGAAACCGGCAAGGCCCAGCTGCAAGGGGTTGCGGTGGTAGCCGCCCGTGCCCCAGTTGATGTGCACATGGGCCATGGGATTGATATTGCCCAGGGCATCGCCCGCTGCGAAGCGCGTGCCGCGACGCACCCGGATGCGCTCGGGCCGACCGGCCGCATCCATCACCAGCTGGAACTGCCGCGGGTTGAGCAAATGCCCCCGCTTGTCGCGCCCCACCCGGATGTGGATGTAGGTCAGGCGATCCAGGGACAGGCCCTCGGCATTGCTGCCGTAGGCCCAGTTGGCCAGGGGGCTGCTGACTTTGGCATCGGCCATGGCCACCACCAGCTCACCGACATCGCCTTTCACATCCAGGCCCTCATGCAGATGGTCGCGCGCATCGCCGCCGCGTCGGCCGCGCACCTCGCCCGGCGTGCCCACCACCTCGTGCCAGCTCTCCTGCGGCAGCAGCGGCCAGCGCCCCTCGGTGCGTGGCGGCGCCAGATCGGGCGCTGGCCCGACATCGGCCCGCGGCGTGGCGATTGCATCCGCCGGCTCGCCCCGCCCCCAGCTCAGGCGATGGACGCGAAAGCCGGCCGCATCGGTGATCAAGAGCTCACCACGCGGCGTCAGCGCCAGCCCGGCGGGCCGGGCCAGGTGGGCGCGCGGTCCGCCACTGAGGCGGTGCACGCGGCCATCCGGCGCGATCTGCAGCAAGGCACCCCGGCGCAGCACTCCGACGTAGAGGTAGCCGTCGTGGCTGCGCGTCAGGCTCAAGGGGCGGCGCAGCAGCTCCTCGTCGTCCTCATCATCGCCGCGCGCAAAGGTGCTGACCGTGCCGTCGGGCTGCACCAGGCGAACGGCGTCGTTGCGGCTGTCGAGCACCCAGACGCGGTCCTGCTCATCGACGACCAGGGCCGTCGGCGTGTCGAACCGGGCCTTGGCGCCCGGGCCATCCTGCTCGCCCGGCCAGGCGCTGCCGGCCAGGGTGCGCACCTGCCCCGCGGGGCTGATCACGCGAATGCGATCGTTGTAGCTGTCTGC
>JAIXSD010000182.1 GCA_027484885.1 Rubrivivax sp. | reverse complement strand
TGCCCGGCCATGCCGGCCTGGCCAGCCATGCCCTGGCCCAGGCGCGCAATGGCCGTCAGGCCCTGGAGCTGCTGGCTGCGCACAGCGCCCGGCTTTCGCCTCTGCTGACGCCGCGCCTGCTCTGGCATGAGGACGAGCTGCTGCTGATCTGGACCGAGGCCTGCGGCGTCGGCGCGGCGCAGCGCAACTTTGTGGTCGATATGCAGATGAGCGCCGTCACCGCCCTGTGCCAGTGGCTGGGCGGCCGCCGCCTGCCCTGGCGCTACAGCTTCAACCGCACGCGCCCGCGTGATCTCTCGCAGCATGCGGTGTTCCTCGGTGCCGATCTGCAGTTCGATTGCCAGGTCGACGCCATGCGCGTGCCGGCCGCCTGCCTCGACGAGCCCTGGCCGCGCGGCGTGGCCGACAGCATGGCCGCCCAGGCCCTGGCCCAGGGCGCCGACCCCGGCGCCGCCGGCCGGGGCCTGCTGGCTGCGCTCTACGACCACCTGCTGCCGCGCCTGCGCGAGGCGCCCACGCTGGAGCAGAGCGCCCAGGCATTTGGCGTCAGCAGCGCCACCTTCAAGCGCCATCTGGCCCAGCATGGCACGCACTTCCAGGCCCAGCTCGACCAGGTGCGCACCCACTGGGCGCTCTACCTGCTGCTCTTGCAAGGCCAGAGCCATGAGCGCGTGGCCCAGGCCCTGGGCTTTCACGACCGCAGCAACTTCCGCCGCTCGTTCAAGCGCTGGACCGGCCTGGTGCCCAGCTTGCTGGGCTGAATGAAGACACCCGGGCTGTGCTGCAATGCAGATCAGGCCCGTTCCGGGCCAGGAGCCTGGCATGAGCATCCCCGCGAGTTCTCACCCTTTGTCCTTTTTCAGCGCCCGGCGCCGTGCCGCCTGGCTGCTTCTGAGCGCTGCGCTGAGCGCCCCCTCGGCCGCCAGCGCGGAAACCCTGCCCGCGCCGGCCGCCCTGCACCGCCAGCTGCTGGCCCAGGGCCACAAGGCGCAGGCCGTGACCGTGGTCGAGCCCCACCTCAGCCGCAAGGACCAGCCGGTGCAGCGGCGCTATCTGGCCTATCCCGTGGAGGCGGTGCTGAGCGCCACCCTCGGCTCCAGCTGGCAGGCCCAGCCCGACCGGGAGCTGGAGTTCAAGGCACTCGATGGCTTCATCGCTCGCATGCCGGTGGCGCGTTTTCTCAAGTACCGCGCCTACCTGGCCGTGGGCCTGGCCGATGGCCAGCCCTTCACGGTGGACAACCTCGCGCAGGGCGAGAAGCGCGTGGCCCTGGGCCCCTACTACCTGATCTGGGACAACCTGAGCGCGCCCGCCCTGCAGGCCGAGGGCGGCACGCACTGGCCCTACCAGGTGGCTGAAATCAGCCTGCGCGCCGTCAACCCCGAGGCCTTGCTGCCAGCCGGCATGGACAGTGCCCGCTGGGCCGAGCATGCGGCCCTGGCGCAGACCTACTGCCTCAGCTGCCATCAGATCAACGGCTTTGGTGGCGCCAAGATGCCGCTCAATCTGGCCGTTCGCGCCAAGCTGATCGATGCTCGCACCTGGCAGAGCTGGCTGCTGCAGCCCCAGTCCGTCAAGCCCGGCACCGCCATGCCGGCCCTGCCCGATGGCCTGAGCGCGGCCGAGCGCCAGCGCATCGCCAGCCAGCTGCACGACTACCTCAAGGCCTTGCCGGTGGCGCCTTGAGGCGGTGCCTGGTGCTCAGGGGTAGAACGCGAAATCTTGCCGCATGCGTGTGGCCACGGCCTGCCCATTTTTGATCCGAGGCTTGAAGCGGGTCTGGCGCAACGCCTCGCGCACGGCATCGCTGAGCAGGTCGCCGGGGCTGTCCAGAATCACGATCTCTTCGATCTGGCCCTCGGCCGAGACCGCCACTTCCGCCTTGACCACGCCGTGCAGGCCCTCTTTCCGCGCCTTGGCTGGGTAGACCGGCCGCACCGAATGGGTGATGCGCAGGTGCTGATCCGCGGTGGTTGCAGCTGGCTCGGGCGGGGTTGGAGCCTGAACCTGGGCTTGAGCGGGCCCGCCAAGCGAGAGCAGGGCGGCCAGGGCCAGTGAAGCAGACAGCAGCTTGGGCATGGTGCGAGTCAAAAACGCTTTGGTGAGGGTCAGTGTAAATGGGGCATCAGCGATGCTTGTGCGAGGCCCGGTGGTCTCTGCGGCTTGGGTATTTTTCACCGTCTGGCGGCTGATGTGCGAGCGCTTCCGCACGCCTTGGCGGATGCAGCAGCAAGCTGGCAATCCCCTGTTCATGCCTCTTGAACTCGGTTCTTCCGCGGATGGCGGCGGGCGCTGAATCGGGTAGGCTGCTGGCTTTGCGCGACCGCCGCTGCGCGACTCAGCGGAGGCGGCCGGCCACTCTTTGTCAGCCACTGTGATTTGACATGTCGGACGCTCCCCTTGACCGCACCGGACTTCGCTCGCCAGGCACGCCTGTCGACGACGTCAATGCCTTGCCCCCCGGCACCCGTTTCGGGGCGCTGGAGATTGTGCGGACCCTGGGTGTGGGCGGTTTCGGCATCGTCTACCTGGCGCGCGACCATGCGCTGGAGCGCGAGCTGGCGATCAAGGAGTACATGCCGGGGCAGCTGGCCCAGCGTGGCGAGGGCTCGGTGGTGTCGGTGCGTTCGGGCTCGCTGAGCGAAACCTTCGAGATCGGCCGCCGTTCCTTCGTCAACGAGGCGCGCCTGCTGGCCCGCTTCGACCACCGCTCCCTGCTCAAGGTCTACCAGTTCTGGGAGGCCAATGGCACGGCCTATATGGCCATGCCTTATCTGCAGGGCCAGACCTTGCGCCAGCGCCGCGAGGACATCAACGCCGGCCGGGCGCCTGCGCTGGACGAGGCGGCGCTGCGCGCGCTGCTGCTGCCGCTGCTGGAGGCCTTGATCCTGCTGCATGCCTCGGCCGTGTATCACCGCGACATCGCGCCGGACAATATCTTGATGCCGGCCGATGGCAGCGACCCCATCCTGCTGGATTTCGGCGCGGCGCGCCGCGCCATCGGCGACCGCACCCAGACCTTCACCGCCATCCTCAAGCCCAGCTACGCGCCCATCGAGCAGTACGCCGAAAGCACGGCCCTGCGCCAGGGGCCCTGGACCGATGTCTACGCCCTGGGCGCTGTCGTTCACTACCTGCTGACCGGCCAGCCGCCGCCGCCGGCCACGGCGCGCGCCGTGGTCGATGACTACGAGCCGCTGGCAGGCCGGGCCCTGCCGGGCTGCTCGCGCGCGTTTTTGGCCGCCGTCGATTGGGCCCTGGCCGTACGGCCGCTGGAGCGCCCGCAAAGCATGGAAGCCTTCCGCGACGCCCTGACCGGCTTGCGCGAAGCGCCTGGCCTGCATGAGGCCGATCTGCCCTTGCCCTTGAGTGATGATGGCGGGGCCGACGATGTGACGGTGATCCAGCCACGCCCGCGCACCGTGCCGGTCGCCAAGCCGGCACCGAACCCTGCGGC
>JAIXSD010000550.1 GCA_027484885.1 Rubrivivax sp. | reverse complement strand
GGCTGTTGCGCGTCGGCGCCACGAAAGAGAGGTTGGACATTTGGTAATGCTCCGTAACTTTTTTGGACGGGGCGAACGGTAACGCGAAGTCGACACGGCGCCGGGCTGCGCCCAAAGCCAAGTGCACATGCAACTATGCGGCTTGTGCATAAACAAGGGCTCGCGCATGTTTTCGCCAAAACAGCGCCTCTCGGCGCGAGAAATCGGCGAGCGCCCGCCACGGCCTGCCCAGCGCCCGGGCTGACCTCAAGCCTTCATATGGAGCCGTTACAGTGCAGGGCTGCCCAGGGTGCCCAGGCTGGATTCACTCGAACGTGGGGGGGTCAAGTCCCAATGGCTGCAGCCTGCGGCAGCTGTCACAGTTCAGGGCCAGCTGCGGCCCGGCTGTGAGTGAGCATGTGCCGACCTGTCTGAGGGGGCGGGGCCGCAGAGATGAATGTTTTCGAGGGTTTTAGACAAGATGCCGATCCACATCCAATCCCAGCGCCAAGCGCCTGCCGCCCGCCGATCCGGCCGCGGTTTCACCCTGCTGGAGCTGCTGGTGGTGATGGTCATCATCGGCCTGCTGGCCGGTTACGTCGGCCCCAAGTTCTTCGGCCAGATCGGCAAATCCGAGGTCAAGGCCACGCGCGCGCAGATCGACGGCCTGCAAAAGGCACTCGATCAATACCGTCTCGATGTCGGCCGCTACCCCAGCACCGAGCAGGGCCTGGCCGCGTTGGTGACCAAGCCCAGCGATGAACCGCGCTGGGCCGGCCCCTATCTGCGCAAGGCGCTGCCTCAAGACCCCTGGCGCAACGACTACCAGTACCGCTCGCCGGGCGAGCATGGCGAGTACGACTTGTTCTCCTACGGCCGCGACGGCCGCCCGGGCGGTGAGGGCGAGGACGCCGATCTGACCAGCTGGTGAGATCGCCGCGGCAGCCCCGAGCCTGTGCTGCCGCGGTCCGTCGCCTTGCCCTCTGCCCGCACCTTCCCGAGTTCGCCCCATGCCCAGCTACCAGGTCCGCGTCTTTCACCCCGAGGGGGTGAGGAGCGTGCGCGTCGATGCGCTGGACGCGCATGCCGTGGCCGGCGCTCTAGGCGTGCCGCCCCAGCATGTGCTGGAGGTGCAGGAGCTGGGCGCGCCCAGCAGCGCATCGGCCGGCGCGACGCGCCGCTCGGCCGGCCGTTTCCCCTTGCAGCTGTTCAGCCAGGAGCTGGCCGTGCTGCTCGATGCCGGCATTGCCCTGCTGGAGGCGCTGAACACCTTGCGCGAGAAAGAAAGCCAGGCCTCGGTGCGCCAGGCCCTGGATGCGGTGGTCAGCCAGGTCGAGCAAGGCCAGCCGCTGTCGGTGGCCCTGCGCCAGCAGCCGCAGGCTTTTGACGAGCTGATCTGCGCCATCGTCGCCGCCAACGAGCGCACCGGCCAGCTCAGCACCGCCCTGGCCCAGCATGCCAAATACCTGGCCTGGGTGGACAACCTGCGCTCGCGCCTGATCGCCGCCTGCGTCTACCCGGTCATGCTGCTGGCGGTCGGCGGTGCCGTGATCCTGTTCCTGCTGCTGTTTGTGCTGCCGCGCTTCGCCGGCATCCTCGATGGCCTGGGCAATGACCTGCCCTGGGCTTCGATGGTTTTGATGCGTTTTGGCCAGACGGCCGGTGCCCACCCGATGTGGGTGCTTGGCGGGCTGGGCGCGCTGGCCCTGGGCCTTGTGGGCCTGTGGCGCCACCCGGGCTTGCGCGAGCGGGTGCAGGCTTCGCTCTGGACCCTGCCGGGCCTGGGCCCGCGCCTGCGCGTGCTGGCCCTGGCGCGGCTCTACCGCAGCTTGTCCATGCTCTTGGCCTCGGGCGTGCCGGTGCTGGCCAGCTTGCGCATCGTCGAGGATGTGGTGGCCCTGCCCTGGCGGCCGGCCGTGGCTGCCGCGGCCGAGCAGATCGAGCGCGGTGAGCGCCTGTCCGAAGCCCTCGAATCGCAGGATCTGGCCACGCCCGTGGCACGCCGCATGGTGCGCGTGGGCGAGCGCAGCGGCGAGGTGGCCGCCATGCTGGAACGCGCCGCCGCCTTTCACGATGAAGAAGCCGTGCGCCTGACCGAGCTGCTGACCCGGGCCATCAACCCCGCCCTGATGCTGGTGATGGGCGTGCTCATCGGCGGCATCATCGTCCTGATGTACATGCCCATCTTCCAACTGGTGGAACAAGTCCAATGATGAGGATGTTTGCCCCCACGCTCACTTTGCCGTCCGCTGCCCCCAAGGCCGTGCAGAGGCCTTCAACAGGCCTCAGGGGTGCCGGCCTTCCTTGGGGCGGCCCGGCGGAAGGCCAATCATGACCTTGTCCTCCTCTGTGTTCTCTCTGGCCGATGTGCTGCCTGCCGAGCACGGCCCTTGGTCGCTCGATTTCGAGCACTGGCCGCAGGCCCAGGCGCAGCGCTGGCGCGCGGTGCTGGCCGTGGGCGCCGGGGGCCGCAAGATGCTGCTGGGCGAGCGGGCGGCCGATGAGTTGCTGCTGCAAAGCGTCGAGTCCCGGCTGCAAGCCCCCGTGCGCTGGCTGCAGTGCGAGCCGGCCGCCATCAGCCATTGGCTGGGCGCCGGTGAGGCCGATTTCCGTGCGCTCAGCGATGTCGAGGAATCGGTCATCGATGCCGAGGCCGGCGGCGCCACCGAGGAGCTCAGCGCCCTGGTCATGTCCGAGCAGGCCAGCCCGGTGGTGCGCCTGCTCAACGCCACGCTCTACGACGCCTTGCAGGACGGCGCCAGCGATGTGCACATCGAATGCACGGCGCGTGGCGCGGTGATCCGCTTCCGCGTCGATGGCGTCATGTCCATGGTGCGCAGTGTGGACGGTGCGGCCACGGCCGAGCAGCTGGTGTCGCGGCTCAAGGTCATGTCCGAGCTGGACATTGGCGAGCGCCGCCTGCCGCAGGACGGCCGCTTCAAGCTGCGCGTGCAGGGCCGCGAGGTCGACTTCCGCCTGTCCATCATGCCCAGCGTCTTCGGTGAAGACGCGGTGGTACGGGTGCTGGACCGCGCCCGCATCGAGCAGACCGGCGGCAGCCTGACGCTCGATGCGCTTGGCTTCGATGCCGAAGAGCGCGCCGCCATCCGCCACCAGGCGCGCCAACCCCATGGCATGCTGCTGGTCACCGGCCCCACCGGCAGCGGCAAGACCACCACGCTCTACGCCACCCTGGCCGAGATCCACACCGGCGAGGACAAGATCATCACCATCGAAGACCCGGTCGAGTACCAGCTGCCCGGCGTGGTGCAGATCCCGGTCAACGAGAAAAAAGGCCTGACCTTCTCGCGCGGCCTGCGCTCCATCCTGCGCCACGACCCCGACCGGGTCATGGTCGGTGAAATCCGTGACGCCGAAACTGCGCAGATCGCGGTGCAGGCGGCGCTGACCGGTCACCTGGTCTTTTCGACCGTGCACGCCAACAACGCCTTCGACGTGATCGGCCGCTTCATGCACATGGGCCTGGACCTCTACAACGTGGTCTCGGCCCTGAACGCCGTGCTGGCCCAGCGCCTGGTGCGCCTGACCTGCAAGCATTGCGCGCGTCCTTTTGAGCCCAGTGCCGCCACGCTGGCGCGGTATGGCTTGCGAGCCGGCGAACACAGTTTTCTGAAAGGCGAGGGCTGCGGCCATTGCCGTGGCACCGGCTACCGTGGCCGCCGCGCCGTGGCCGAGCTGCTCAAGCTGGACGACGGTCTGCGCGATCTGATCGCCGCGCGCTCGCCCATGTCGCAGATCAAGGAGGCCGCCCGCGCCCGCGGCATGAAGCCGCTGCGCGCCCTGGCCCTGCAGGCCGTGTGCCGTGGCGACACCACCTTTGAAGAGCTGGAACGAGTGACCCTGGATGAATAACAGCCCTTCGCCCTACTGGCTGGGCCGCCTGCAGCGGCGCTTGCGCGCCCGCCTGGCCCGGCCCCAGACCCTGTTCCTGGGCATCGACGGTGTGCAGGGCGCCGCGCTAAACCGGCCCGAGCCCTGGGCCGACTGGTGCCGCGCCCATGCCGGCAGCGCCGTGCGCCTGAGCCTGTCCAGCCGTTTGCTGCATGAGCTGGTCTGTCAGCCGGGCCTGCCGCTGGACGACGAAGCTGCCTTGCTGGCTTACGCGCGCCAGCAGTTCGGTCAGTATTTCGGCGCGGCCGCCAAGCCCTGGTCGCTGGCCAGCTGGCGCCTGGAGGCCGAGCCTCAAGCCGGCCTGAGCGAGCAATGCGGCGCCATCGCCCTGCATGGCTCGGTCGCCCAAGGCTGGCGCGAAGTCGCGGCCGAGCATGGCGTGCGCCTCACCCAGGTGCAGCCGGCCTGGTCGCTGGCCTTGCAGCGACTGTCTCAGGACGAGCCGGAATGGCGCTCAGCCGAACATGCCGCCCTGGCCTGGCTGGAGGGTCAGGTCTTGACCTGGCTGCGCCTGGCCTCGGGTCGCCTGGTCGGCCTGCGCCAGCTGCGCCTGCGTGAGGCCACCCCCGAGGCCTTGGCCGAGTTGCTGCAAGAGCTCTTGCAAGAAGCCCAGCCCGGCTTGGCCGCCGCCCAGGTGCATGTGATGGGCTACGGCCTGCAGGGCGCCGGCACGGCGCTGAACCTGGGCCCGGCCCTGCGTCTGCATGGCCGCCTCGATGCCACGGCGCCCGATTTGGCGCTCTTGGAGCCCGGCGCCGCCGCGCCCTCGCGGCGCCTGCCCCGGCCCGATTTCCTCGGCGCGCCGCGCGAGCGCTCGCCCCTGGCCTGGCCACTGGCCGCCACCGCCGCCCTGGTGCTGGCCACGGCCGGCTGGAGCGCCTGGCAGGCCTACAGCGATCGCCTGCAGCAGCAAGCCCAGCTGGCCCAGCTGAAAGCCGCTCAACCCGCAGCGCCGCGAGCCAAGGCCCAAACGAACACTGTGGCCACAGTGGCCGCGCCGGCCCGCGGCCGCGATCCCGGCAAGACCGCGCCCGATGCCAGCCGTCCGGCCCAGGAGGTGCAAGCCTTGCTGCGCCAACCCTGGGAGTCCGTGCTGGTGCAGGTGGAGCAGGCCGGCGCGGCGCTCAAGCCCGCGCCCCTGGCCTGGCTGTCCATGGATGTGAACGGCGTGCGCCAGGAGCTGCGCCTGGAAGGCCTGGCCAGCGACAAGCTGCTGCCCTTGCAGCTGGTGGACCGCCTGGCGGCCGAGGCCGGCTGGCGCGATGTCATGCTCAGCCGCTTGCAAAACGCCGAACAAGGCTTGACGGGCCAGCGCTTCGAGCTGACGGCCAAGTTCCGCGGTGAGTTGCTGCGCCGGCCCGGGGTTGCCGCTGCTGACGCGGCCAATGCCCCCGACAGTGCCAAGACCGGGGAGGCGCGCCGATGAAACACCCTGTCTTGAAATCACAGCTGCGCGCCCTCGGGGCGCCCGGCCTGTTCGCGGCGCTGGCCCTGGTGCTGGCGGCCGCCCTGGCCTGGCAAGGCCAGCGGTGGGAGCGCGAAGCCGCGGCCGATGCCGCCCGCGGTGACCGCCTGCGTGCCGAGCTGCGCCTGCAGCGCGCCCTGGCCCCGGCCAGCGCGGCCTCTGCCGCCGAGCTGCCCAGCACGCC
>JAIXSD010000682.1 GCA_027484885.1 Rubrivivax sp. | reverse complement strand
GATGCCGGCGTGAGCAAGCTCTGGCGGGTGGAGAAGAAAACCAGCAAAGGCAAGCCCGCCATCTCGACCGTGGCCCTGCCTTTCGAAGGCACGCTGCGCGAGATCAGCCCCTTGCCCGGTGGTGAGCTGCTGGTGCTGCACGAGGGCTGGACCCAGCCGCCGCTAAGCCTGGTCTTGACGAAGCCCGGAGCCGCTGACGCATTGGCACGGCGCGTGGATCTGCAAAAGCCGGTGGCTCTGGACACCTCGGGCGTGCAGGCCGAGCGCGTCATGGTCAAGAGCCATGACGGCGTGATGGTGCCGCTGTCGATCCTGTCGTCCAAGAGCGCGCCGCGCGACGGCAAGCGGCCCACCATCCTCAGCGGCTACGGCGCCTACGGCATCACCCAGGAGCCCCGCTTTGGCGCCACCCGCCTGGCCTGGCTGGAGCGTGGCGGCGTTTCGGCCATCTGCCATGTGCGCGGCGGCGGTGAGCTGGGCGAAGACTGGCACCGCGGCGGCTACATCCTGAGCAAGCAAAACACGGTGTCGGACTTCATTGCCTGCGCCGAGTACCTGATCGCGCAGAAGTACGCCTCGCCCGCCACCCTGGCCGGCACCGGCGGCAGCGCCGGCGGCATCACCATCGGCGGCGCCATCACCCAGCGGCCTGAGCTGTTCGCCGCGGCGCAGAGCGCGGTCAGCCTGTCCGACATGCTGCGCATGGAAACCACGCTCAACGGCGCACCCAATATCGCCGAGTTCGGCACGGTGACCAACCCCGCGCATTTCAAGAGCATGTACGCGCTGAGCCCCGTGCACCGCGTGCGCGATGGCGTGAACTACCCAGCCGTCATCGTCACCACCGGCGCCAACGACCCCCGCGTCGAAGCCTGGATCCCCGCCAAGTTCGCCGCCCGCCTGCAAGCCGCCCAACCCGAGCGTTACGCCAGCAAGCCTGCGCTGCTGCGCGTGGACTTCGAAGGCGGCCACGGCATGGGCTCGGGCGTCTCGCAGCGCCTGGACGAAACGGCGGATGTGTGGAGCTTCTTCCTCTGGCAGTTTGGGGATGTGGGGTTTGCGCCGAAGCGGTGAGCGGTGAGCAGTAAGCGTGGCTGCGGCGGCGCGGGCAGTCGGTGCCGTTTTTGAGCCGCAGTCACTCTTGTCTGTTGTCTGGCCAGTGACGTTGAATGTCCGTGGCACGCGAGCGGAGCGCCGGCTCAAAAGTTAGGCAAAATTTGTTAACGATCCGCATGTGACCGAGTTGGGCCTCACATTTCACCCTTATGCTCCCTTTCGATTCCGAACCCACTGATTGGCGAGACCTGCAAGACCGAGTCGGGCAGCTGTTCGAAGAACTTGGCTGCGAGGTCCGAGTTTCAGAGACAGTAGCCCTTGTTCGTGGCAAGAAGGAGATTGACGTCCTGGCAACGGACTTTGGCGTTGTTCCGGCATCGACCTACGCCATTGAGTGCAAGAACTGGTCGACCAGAGTGCCACAGGAGGTCGCACACTCGTTCCGTACTGTCGTTGCCGACCTTGGAGCTCACCATGGATTTATCGTGTCCAAAGCAGGCTTCCAGTCTGGTGCCTACGACGCCGTGGAAAACACCAATGTCATGCTTCTAACTTTCACTGAACTGCAGAAGCTGTTCGTCGACAGGTGGCTAGCATCAATCGCAAAACGCCATATGCCACTCGCAGATGCGCTCTTCCCTTATTGGGATCCAAGTGGCGGCAAGAGGCCGCCACTTAGCTGGGGACCTCCAGAACAGGAAGCAATGCATCGTCTCGCGGATGCCTACCGGCCGTTCATTGCCCTTGGCCCAACGCTTTCGCATACCGGCTACCGCATGCCCCTACCGATGACGGTCTCGATTCTTGACGAGAGGCTTGATGTCTGTGGTACTCAAACCATTGCAACATTTAGACAGTTCTACGACTTTATCGAGACCAATGCGCAGACTGCACTGCATCGGTACAGGAAACTGTTTAACGAGGCGCAGCCCGGTTCGGCATAACCCATCTCTCAAGCGGAGCGCAAGTCGCAGGCCACCAGGGCCGGTCTGGCGGTGCGCGGAACATTTTCGCCAGCCCGGGCCTGGCGTCCTGCCTTTGTCGCCCGATTAGCTCGAACGTTTGGCGTCATGAACTGGTACACCTACATCACACCTCCGCGATCAGTAACGGCGCTCTTCGAGGGTATCCCTCCGTCGCTCGACCAGCTTCTATTCCACGAACTGCGAGTTCGGCCCACGTACTCTGGCGAAGATTTTTTCGTCTTGCTCGAGTGGCCGCTTCTACCCGCGAACTCGCCGGCCAAGTGGAAGGCAAAGGGCCACAAGGCGCTCCAGCTCCTTCTGACACTTCGCGGTTGCAGCGCCTTTGAAAAGACGGGCATATTTACGGGACGGCCTGTGTCGGTCGAGATTGAAGCAAGTCGTTTTGCAATCTTTGAACAAGGCAATGGCGCCAAACTTGTAGTGGTCCCGCACGCCATTTCTGCCCAGTTCTTCCCATACTCTGGCGACTTCCAGCACAACGGTGTTGGATTTTCTAGTTCTCAGTGTGACGTCTAACTCTTCAATCGATAAGTTGTTTTCTGGAAAGTCGGGGTATGACGATCATATAAAACGTAAGACAGAAGTAAATGCCGCCGCTCTACAAATATCTGCCGGAAAAGTACGTTGATGCGTTTGTGCGGCGGGGCGAGGTTTTATTTCGATCGCTCTCGTATTTTCGGGATTATGAAGATGGAGAAGTTCGTGGGGATGAATTTGAAGGCACCAAACTCCATCGCCCCAACGATGGGCTTGAAATTACTCTGACGAATACGCAGGAAAAAGTCCTGTTGCCGCATGCGTTCGAAGCGGCCGTCAACGAAGACGACATCTTTGTTTTCTGTTCCAGTACCGTTTTGTCCTCCGAATTGGCTCACAAATTCAAGGCTTCAGCGTGTATCGAGATCCATCGACCGGCAAAGTTCATTGCGGAAATTCGGGGTGCGCTAAAGCGACGCGCGTCCGTAAGGAGCAAGATGCTTGTGCATGGACCGGTGAACTACTACGAAAAGGAGGATTCCAGTCCCATTGATTGGGCATTGCCAGAAAGAATCGCAATGTCCAAACTTGATACATATGCGCGTCAATGCGAGTACCGAGTTGCCTTTGCTGTCAATGACGCTTTCCGCGTGGAAAACACTCACCTTCGATTGGTAGTGCCTGGCGAGCGTCGTATGCCCCGGTCGTTCATGCACCCCGAGCATTTGTTAAAACTTGGCAGTCTTTCTCAAGTCTGCAGGATCCATCGGTTTGCTTCGCATGGCGCCTAGTCGGTCTACAAGGTCTCCCTCCGTTTCAAGTTCCAATAGCAAAACCTGACTCTTCGGATTCTTTTGAGCTCGCTGCCGGACACGCAGAAATTTTCGCTCGCTGGCGCCAGTACGGAGGCGCCAGTCGCGCCGGGATTGCTGATCCTCCTACCCCCGCCCCGCCCTCTGCAAATGCCTGAAGTGCTCAAACAACCAGGAGCGCATGCCCATCACCAGGGTGTACTGGCGCTTCTCGGCCTCGGGCAGTTTCTGGTCCAGCAGGTGCTGGCGAGCGAAATCGTGGGCCAGGCGTTGCAGGCGCTCCACCAGCTCGCGGGCCTTGGCCTGGCTCAGCCGGCCGTGCACCAGGCTCAGCAGTTCGGCCTCGCCGTCGAAGCCGCCTGAGAAGAAATCGCCCGCCACTTCTTCGCGGAAGAAGTTCATCACCGGCCCATGCGGGCGCCAGCGAAAGGTCTTGGCCACGCGCAGCTTGTAGCGGTTCAGGGGCTTGAGCTCGATGATGTCCAGCCGGTCCAGCTCGGCCAGGTGCAGGGTCACCTCGGCCTCGCTGAGGCGGTAGTGTTGGTGCATCTGCTCGGCCGTCCACTGGCTCAGGCAGCAGATGGCCACCAGCAGCAACTTGGGGTCGGCCACCACGGCTTTTTCTTGCGCCAGGCTCAGCTCCATGCGCAGGGGCTGGCGTTCGCTGAGTGAGCGGCTCAGGTCACCGAAATCGGTGTTCAGCACCCGGCAGATTTCATCGACCCGCGACAGCGGCATCTCGCCGCCGGGCGCAAACATGCGCTTGACGCTGGATTCCGACAGCTCCAGCTCGCGGGCCACATCGGCATAGCTCAGGCCCTGGCTCTTCAGCTCGGCCTT
>JAIXSD010000433.1 GCA_027484885.1 Rubrivivax sp. | reverse complement strand
CCAACCTGGAAGCCCGGAAAGGCGATGTGGTGGCGCGGCAGCGGTGCCATGGTCTCGATGTGGTTGAGCACCCGGCCGCCAGTGGCCATGCCGCTGGCCGAGATGATGATGGAGGGCGGGGTGCGCGGGCTGCTCATGCTGCGGGCGAGCTTCATGGACTCGGCGGCCTTGCTGACCATTCGGACGCCGTCGCACAGGCCGCGGGCGTCCGAGGCCGGGATGCGCAGCAGCTTTTGATGCTTGACCGTCAGCTCGGTGGCCTCGATGGCCATGGGGCTGTCCAGGTAGATGGGCACATCCAGATCCAGCTCGCCCGCCTCGCGCAGGCGCTGCAGCACCAGCAGCAGGGCCTGCGCCCGGCCAATGGCAAAGCTGGGCAGCAGCACGCTGCCGCCGCGCCGGAAGGTCTGCCGCAGGATCTGCGCCAGGCGCGCCTGCACATCCTCGGGCGGATGCTGGCGGTTGCCGTAGGTCGATTCGATCAGCAGCACATCGGCCTCTTCCAGGCGCTGGGGTGCTGGCATCAGCAAGTCATTGCTGCGCCCGACATCGCCGCTGTAGACCAGGGTCTTGCCACCGTGGCGCACCGTGATGGCGCAGGCGCCCAGCAGATGGCCGACCGGGGTGAAGCGGATCTCGGCCGCGCCCAGCTTGAGGCGGCCATCGCGGTGGATGCCGACGAAATGTTCGATGGCCTTCTTGCTCTCGTTGACGGTGTAGAGCGGCAGGGCTTTCTCATGCCTGGAGGTGCCGTGGCGGTTGGCCTGGCGCGCGTCTTCTTCCTGCAGATGGGCGCTGTCCAGCAGCAGCACCTCGCACAGATCGCGCGTGGCCGGGGTGGAAAAAACCTGCCCGCGAAAGCCCTGGCGGCGCAGGGCCGGGATGTAGCCGCTGTGGTCCAGATGGGCATGGCTGAGCAGCACCGCGTCGATGCTGGCCGGCGCCACGCCCAGCGGCGCCCAGTTGCGTTCGCGCAGGGTCTTGAAGCCCTGGAACAGGCCGCAATCGAGCAGCAGGCGTTGCTTGTCTAGCTCCAGCAGGTGGCGCGAGCCGGTCACGCAATCGGCGGCGCCGAGAAAACTCAGCTTCATGGTGCTCGTGCTCGTGCTCATGTCGGCGTTCCCAGGGTTTGCAAGGCGTCCGATTCCAGCACCTGTGTGGCCGGCCCGTCTTGATGCAGGGCAAGGCTCAGCGCACGCGCCACGGTGTCCGCCTGAATCGGCCGCCAGCGCGCCGGGATCAAGCTGCCCAGGGGCTGCATCAGGCGCAGGCCCCAGCGTTCACCGGGGCGGCGGGGCTGGCCCAGAGCCTCGCGCTCGCCGGCCAGCAAAGACGGGCGGGCGATCACCAGGCGCTTGAAATGCAAGCCTCTCAAGGCCTGCTCCATCTCGCCCTTGACCCGGTTGTAAAACACCCGCGAGCCCGGATCGGCGCCCATGGCCGACACCACGGCGCAGCGCCGCGCACCGCCGGCCCGCGCCACACGGGCGACATGGAGCACGGCCTCAAAATCGACCTCGCGAAACGCCTCTGGCGAGCCTGCCGCGGCGATGGTGGTGCCCAGGGTGATGTAGATCTCGTCGGGCGCCGGGATATGCGCCGGGCCCAGATCGGGGCGGCCGAAGTTGACCCGGTGCAGGTGCAGGCGGGGGTGGCGACCCAGCTCGGGCGCCTCTCGCCGCAGCAGCACATGGAGCTCCAGCGGCCGGCTCAGCAACTGGCTCAGCAGGGCCCGCCCGACCAGGCCGGTCGCACCGGCGATCCAGACTTTGGGCAAGGGGCGGGTGGATGGCGAGGCGCTGGGGGGCGGGGGCAGGTTCATGGCTGGGCATCCTACGTCCGCGAGCCGAGGGCGGAAAAAAGAAAAGCCCAGCGCAGGCTGGGCTTGAGTTCGCGGGCCCTGAGCGATGCTCAGAGGCCTGCGGGGGCTGCAGAGCTGGATTCAGCGCTTGGGCGAGGTCAGGCGTGCGCCTTGGCCTCGGCCGGCGCCGCCACCATTGCCACCACCGCCACCACCACCTTGGGGACGACCGCCGCCACCACCACCACCACCGGGGCGGCCCGAGGAGGCCGGGCGACCACCGCCGCCACCGCCACCACCTTGGCCCGAGCGGCCTTGCGGGGCCGACGAGCGCGGCGCACCGCCGTCACGCGAACCGCCATCACGCGAGCCGCCGTCGCGCGAGCCAGCGCCGGGTCGGCCGCCGGGGCGACCACCGCCACCGCCGCCGCGCGAGTTGCCGCGGCCGCCGCCGCCGCTGCGCGAGCCATTGCCGTTCAGGATCATGCGTCCCAGCACGATGGGCTCGGGGCGCTCGCTCGGATCAGGCGCGAAGCCGGGTACCACTTCCTTGGGGATCTCGCGCTTGATCAGCTTTTCGATCTCACGCAGGAAGCCGTTTTCGTCCACGCAGACCAGGCTGACTGCCTCGCCCTGGGCGCCAGCGCGGCCGGTACGGCCGATGCGGTGCACATAGTCCTCGGGGACATTGGGCAGCTCGTAGTTGACGACGTGGGGCAACTGGTCGATGTCGATGCCGCGCGCAGCGATGTCGGTGGCCACCAGGCAGGTCAGGTCGCCGCTCTTGAAATCGGCCAGGGCCTTGGTGCGCGCACCCTGGCTCTTGTTGCCGTGGATGGCCATGGCGCTGATGCCCTGGTCATTCAGGTAGTCGGTCAGGCGGTTGGCGCCATGCTTCATGCGGGTGAAGACCAGCACCTGGTGCCAGTCACCGCTCTTGATCAGGTGGACCAGCAGTTCCTTCTTGCGTTCGCGGCCGACCGGGTGGACCTTCTGCGCAATCGACTCGTTGGTCTG
>JAIXSD010000357.1 GCA_027484885.1 Rubrivivax sp. | reverse complement strand
TCTCACGCTGAGGTCACAGCTCTGGCTGCGGAGTCCGGCGTGCCATTCACCACGCTTTGGAAGATCCGCCAGGGCGACACCCCGAACCCTCGCCTGAAGACGGTTCACGACCTCTGGCCAGAGCTTCAGCGCCGCGCCACCAAGTCCAAGGAGGCCGCGTAAATGGATCTGATCACCACCGGTCAAGCCCCGACGATGACTAGCCTTGAGCTGGTCGAGTTCATTAACAGCCAGCGCGACGAAAACGAAGCCGAGCTGCGCCACGACCACTTCATGGCGAAGGTGCCGAAAGTGATCGGGGAGGGTGCCCCAAAGTTTCGGGACACCTATGTCAACGGTCAGAACGGGCAGACATATCCCTGCTACCGCTTCCCCAAGCGCGAAGCCTGCCTGATGGCCATGAGCTACAGCTATGAGTTGCAGGCCAAGGTCTATGACCGCATGACCGCGCTTGAAGCCGCCGCTGCGCCAGCTTTCCAAATCCCAACCACGCTGTCCGGCGCCCTGATGCTCGCCGCCCAGCAGGCCCAGCAGATCGAAGCCCAAGCCGCCCAACTGGAAGCCGCCGCGCCTGCAGTGCAGTTCGTAGAGCGATTCGTAGAGGCCAAGTCCTCCAAGTGCCTCAGTGACGTTGCAAAGCTGCTGGGCTGGAAGCCTCAAGCCTTCATTGCCAAGCTCAACGCCGACACCGTGATCTTCAAGCGCGGCGGCAGCTGGCTCCCATTCCAGGCCCATATCGACGCCGGCCGGTTCTCGGTCAAGGCGGGTGAATCGAGCGGCCATGCCTACCAGCAAACGCGCGTTGAGCCTGCTGGCATCACTTGGCTGGCAAGTCGCTATCCGGCACCGGTCAAGGCGTAACCCATGCCTCACTTCGCCGCCCTCGCCCTGATCTCGTCCGCGTCTCTTTCGAGCTGCTGGGCTAGCTCTATGTCGCGTGCCTTGCGTGCCTCTCGGGCTTCTCTCTCCAGCTGCGCGATGCAGTTGACGGCGGCTCGTTTGATGACCAGGGCCAGTGAGTTGTCGGCCCACAAGTGGTCGGCTTTGTGCGGTGTGTTCATGCATTCATTTTTCGCTGCCCGCAATCGGTAACTCAATGGGTAACACGATGACTTCTTCCTATGAACTGCCCCTGATTGGCGGTGTCGTGCAGGCCCAGCGCCTGATCGTCCCGACCCAGGTGGTCAAAGGCCTTGAAAGCTACCGCCACGCCTGCCGGATGGCCTGGAAGCTGCGCACCATCAAGGGCATGACGCGCCGCACCTTGGCCGAGCACGCCGGCCTCTATGCCACGCATGTATCGGACTACTTCAGCGTCAAGCCAAACAAGCGCTCATTGCCAGCAGATCGCATTGCGGCTGTGGAGCGAGTGCTGGGTAACACGGTGATTTCTCAGTACCAAGCCGGCCAGGCGAACTTGACGGTGCTGGAGGAAATGCAAGTGGCACGGAGGGCAGCATGAATGAGCTGGCTCTTTTCGCGGGCGCTGGTGGAGGCGTGCTCGCCGCCGAACTCCTTGGAGACAGAACCGTGTGCGCAGTTGAACGTGATGCCTACGCAGCATCAGTTCTGGCGCAACGACAAAACGATGGAGCCCTCCCGGTTTTCCCGATTTGGTCTGACGTTTGCAGCTTTGACGGAAGACCGTGGCGCGGAATTGTTGACAGCGTGGCTGGCGGGTTTCCTTGCCAGGACATCAGCGCCGCAGGATCAGGCGCAGGCCTTGACGGATCGCGCTCAGGACTCTGGCGCGAATTCGCCCGCATCGTTTGCGAAGTGGAGCCCGGAATTGTTCGGGTGGAAAACAGCCCAATGCTCGCTTCTAGAGGACTCGCCCGAGTGCTTGGCGATCTTGCCTCGATGGGGTTCGATGCGGAATGGGATGTTGTATCTGCGGCAGACCTTGGCGCCTGGCATCAGCGTGACCGGCTTTGGATTGTTGCTGCCCACCCTGGACGCATCGCAGCAGAAGTATCGGCTGAGCGGAGGCACGCAGCAAAGCAAGAGCCTAGAGGCTATGGCTCGAACTGGGGTGCTTTCAAAGCTGCCCACGCTGGTGGCGCGGGACTACCGCCACCCAGGACGGAGCAGAGCAGAGCGCACTGGCAGCAAGGCGGGCGACCACTTGCCCAATTCAGTCGGTGGCCCACTGAACCCGGATTGGTGCGAATGGTTCATGGGGTTCCCCATCGGGTGGACCGCATCAAGTGCCTTGGAAATGCCCAAGTTCCACGAGTGGCAGCAGCAGCATACGCCGCGCTTGCCGAGCAGTTCTAAGGAGGCCGCATGAGCACCGAACGCAAGGTCTGCTGCCACTTCCTCCATGAGGGCCACCGCAGCCATGCATGCCCTAGCCCTCGGGGGCCGTATCGGCTTGCACCGATCACCAACACACACCAGCAGTACAGCGCCGCCAAGGCTGCATGGCTGCAAGAAAACCCTGGCGCAACCCCCGAGCAGATCGAGGATGAATCGCGCCGCTTGGCGGAAAGGCTGGAAGTCTGATGGCCCGTATTCGCACTATTAAGCCTGAGTTTTTCACAAGCTCGGATGTTGTCACCCGCAGCCCTTTGGCTCGCCTTCTCTACATCGGTCTTTGGTGTGAGGCCGACCGCGAGGGGCGCTTTGAGTGGAAGCCGCGCACGCTGAAGCTTCGCTACCTGCCTGGCGATTCTTGTGACATTGACGCGCTTGCAACCGAGCTGACCGAGGTTGGGATGCTTGAAATCTATGGGGTTGACGGGGTTCTGTACGCAGAAATTCCAGGCTTCAAAAAGCATCAAGTCATCAATAACCGGGAGTCTCCGAGCCTTATTCCGGCACGCGTGGGGCACGCGTCGGCACGCGTGAAAGCGGAAGGAAGGAAGGAAGGAAAGGAAGGAAAGGAAGGACGCGTCGGCGAAATGCCTCCCGCCCCCCCTCCGGGGGAGCCTGTTGGGTTCTCTGAATTCTGGGCCGCTTGGCCCTCAAGCAATCGCAAAGAGGCGAAGGGCAAATGCCTTGAGGTTTGGAAGAAGCAGAAGTTCGAGACAGTCGCCGAGCAGGTAATCCAGCACGTCACCAGCCTCAAGACTTCTCCTGCATGGACAAAGAACGGCGGCGAGTTCATTCCCGCTCCGCTGGTCTACCTGAATCAGCGCCGATGGGAAGGCGCCGATGTGGGCGATACCGCTGTGTCGAAGCTCAACCTCATCGGAGCCATCTGATGCGCGGCCTTGATCGAATCATCGACATGCGCCGCCGTGGCCTGAAGCCCGCCGCCGTGACGCTGTTTCCGTGGGCTCCTGGCCCGCTGGATCACCCCACTTGGATTCATTGGGAGCAGAGTGATGTTCCCGAGCTGACCGACTTGCGCCCGCTGGTGGGCCTATTCGTGGCTGTGACGGGCGATTGCGACATCGCCAAGAGGTGGGGCAGGGCTGCGATGCGCGCGGGCGCCTGGA
>JAIXSD010000288.1 GCA_027484885.1 Rubrivivax sp. | reverse complement strand
GGCGCAGGCGCTGATCGAACGCTTTGGCTACACGGCCCTGGCGGTCGAGCTGGCCGAGGCCCTGGCCGAGGTGCACCGCCACGGCGGCGCCAAGCTGCCGCCGCCGCCCGGCATGACCGCGCCCAGCGCCACCATCCATTTCGCCCAGACCGCCTTGCACCGCGGCATGAGCATCCCGGGCTGGAGGCCGCCGCCGGCCCTGCTGGCCTATCTGGCCGATGCCTGGGCCGAGGCCGACGAGATGGCCCAGGCTTACTCCTACGCCCGCCTGGCCCGCCTGGCCCACGAGCGGGGCGATGCACTCAAGCTCAAGGACCCTCGCACCATGCTGCATCTGCTGGGCTACCGCAGCCTGCTGGCCGCGCGGGCCAGCGAGCCGGTGGCGCCCCCGCCGCCCTTGCGGCCGGCCGTGGCAGCCACCCCGCCGGCGCCCGGCCCGCTCAGCGCTGGCCCCGAGTCCCTCACGCCCAAGGAGGGCGAGATCCTGCAGCTGCTGGCGCGCAACTACTCCAACAAGGAAATTGCGCAGGCCCTGGGCGTCAGCGCCGAGACGGTGAAGTGGCACCTCAAAGGCCTGTACGGCAAGCTGGCCGCGGGCTCGCGCCGCCATGCGGTGACGCGGGCGCGCACCTTGGGCATGCTGCACAGCGGCGCCTGATCCCGCCGCCGGCCTGCCCCCCTAGTTCGTGGAAGCCGGCATGTCCGGTTCGGCCGCCAGGGCTTCGTTGGTTCCTTCTGAGTGCGCAGCTTGCGCGATTCACCCCCTCATCAAGGAGTCACCCATATGAAGCCACTGTCTTCCCCCAACCGGGCTGCCCCGGCCCTGCTGCTCGGTCTGGCCCTGCTGTTCAGCGCGCCCGCTCAGGCGCAGAACTACCAGATCACCGGCAACGTCAACACCGTCGCCACCCTGTTCTCGCCCGGCCCGCGCGAGGACCAGCAGCATGCCGCTGATTTCAACTGGTACGACCGGCCCGAGGCACGGGTGCTGCAATCGCTGGACCAGTTCTCCCAGGTCAGCAACGGTGGCTTTGGCCGGGCCACACTCTCGGCCGGCATGGGCGAGCTGCGCGCCTTTGCCCATGCGGCCTACCCGAGCGGCATCCCGGAGCCAAACTACTATGGCTATTCCTTCGGCACCGCCCAGGCCACCTTCGCCGACACGTTGCGCGTGCAGGGCGCCGGCTTGGCCGTGGGCACGCCGGTGCGCTACGAGCTGAGCCTGTGGATCGATGGCCAGCTGAGCAGCCCCAACTTCGAGATTGGCGGTTTTCTCAACGCCAACGGCCTGGCCCAGATGCAGCTGATCGACCGCAGCAGCAATTTGCGCGAGAGCTTCAGCTGGGACGCCAAGCGCGACGCCACCGGCTGGTACCGCATCGGCCTGGACACCGTGGTCGGCCATGATCTGATGATCACCGGCATGCTCTACGCCGGGGCCGACATCTCCTCCAGCGCCACCCTGGGCCGGGAGGTCGTGGCCGACTTTGGCCACACCGCGCGCTACTACCTGCAAACTTCGGAGCCCGGCCTCAACACCACCGGCCTCAGTGGCCATGACTTCAACATCAGCGCCGTGCCCGAGCCGGGCTCGGGGCTGATGCTGGGCGCCGGGCTGCTGACCTTGCTGGGCTGGCTGCAACGGCGGCGCCACTGAGCGAAGACCGGCGAAAGGCGGCGGGTCCGGCCCTGGCATGATGGCCAGCCATGACACGCCTGCCCTGCGCGCCCGAGCACTGGACCGAGTTCTCGGCCCTGCTCGATGCGGCCCTGGATCTGCCGGCCGCCGAGCGGGCGGCCTGGCTGCAGGGCTTGCCGCCCGAATCCGCGCATTTGCGGCCGGCGCTGAGCCGGGTGCTGCGTCAGGACGAGCCGGGGGCGCCGCAGCTGGCGCTGCCGCATCTGGCCGGGGTGGGTGAAGACCCGGGGCATGGCCGCGAACCGCGGCCGCAGCAGGTCCTCGGCCCCTGGCGCCTGCTGCGCCGGCTGGGCCAGGGCGGCATGGGCGAGGTCTGGCTGGCCGAGCGTTGTGACGGCGCCTACCAGCGCCAGGTGGCGCTCAAGCTGCCCCATGCCCAGGCCCTGGCCGGCCCGGGGCGGCAGCGCTTTGCGCGCGAACGCGACATCCTGGCCGCGCTCCAGCACCCCCACATCGCCCAGTTCTTCGATGCCGGCACGGCCGAAGACGCCGCGGGCCTTGATCAGCCCTGGCTGGCGCTGGAGTATGTCGAGGGCCGTTCCATCGACGAGAATTGCAGCGCGCGGCGCCTGCCGCTGCGCGAGCGTCTGCTGCTGATGCTGCAGGTGATGGAGGCAGTCCAGCATGCCCATGGCCGGCTGCTGGTGCACCGCGATCTGAAGCCGTCGAACGTGATGGTCACGGACCAGGGCCAGGTCAAGCTGCTGGACTTCGGCATTGCCAAGCTGCTCGATGCCGAGGGCGAGGTGCCGGGCGGGGCCGAGGCCACCCGCCTGCTGATGGCCACGCCCGCCTATGCCGCGCCGGAGCAGCTGAACGGCGACCCCATCACCGTGGCCACCGATGTCTACGCGCTCGGCGCCTTGTCGCACACCTTGCTGTGCGGCCAGCCGCCGGCGCGCGGGGCCAGCAGCCGGCTGGCCTCGCAGAGCCTGAGCGCGGGGCATGCCGACCACGGCGGCCTGAGCCGGCGCCGCCTGCAGCGAGCTTTGCGCGGCGATCTCGATGCCTGGCTGGCCAAGGCCCTGGCCGTGGACCCCGCCGACCGCTACGGCAGCGTGCAGGCCATGAGCGAAGACCTGCGCCGCCACCTGGCCGGGCGGCCCTTGCAGGCGCGCCGCATGGGCGCCTGGGCGCGGCTGCGCCTGGCCTGGCGGCGCCACTGGCTGATGGCCACGCTGCTCACGGCCCTGATCCTGAGCCTGGCCCTGGGCCTGGCGGGCACGGTCTGGCAGGCGCAACAGGCGCAACGTCAGGCCCAGCGTGCCGAGGCGATTCAGCGTTATCTCCTGGACCTCTTTCGCACCTTGGACCCACGCCAGAGCGAGGCCCAGGACCCGGCCGCGGCCATGCGCCGCCTCTTGCAGCAGCAGATGGCGCAGATCGAGCAGCAGCTGCCGCAAGACCCCGAAACGGCCGATGCCTTGCTGCGCCTGAGCAGCACGGTGGCCACCTACTTGAGCGACGAGGCCCGCAGCCTGGAGCTGGCCGGCCTGCGCTGGCGCCTGCTGCAGCAGCGCCTGGGCCCCAGGCACCCGCGCAGCGGCGAGGCCGGCCTGAGCTGGTTCTGGGCTCTGTGGTCGGGCGGCCAGCGCGCGCAGGCGGCCGCGGTCTTGGCGCTTCTCGACACCCAGCTGCCGGCGCGTGGCCTGCTGCGCGCCGAATGGTGGCTGGCGCGGCACGATGTGATGGAAGAGCAGGGCGCCGCGCCGGCCGCGCGTCGCGATGCCTTGCTGCAGGCGCGGCAGCGCTACCAGGGCGAGGCGCCGCGCGACAGCGGCCATGTGGTGGTGCTGGGGCATCTGGCGCGCTGGCATCTGGCGCAGGGTGAGCGTGCGGAAGCCAAAGCCTGGCTGGACCAGGCTCTGGCCCTGGCGCCGAGCGCCGAGCCGCCGATTGCCCTCGACCAGGCGCGGCTGCTGGGCTTGCGCGCCGAACTCTGGGCAGCCCAGGGCCAGCCTGAGGCGCAGGCACGCGACCTGGCCGAGGCAGTGCGCCTGCTGCGCGGCAGCCTGGGCCTGGCCAATCCGCTGAGCTGGGCCTTGCTGGGGCAGCAGTTGGGGTACTTCTGCGAGAGCGGGGCGGCGACGCAGGCCCAGGCCGAGGTGTTGTGGCAGGAGTTGCAGCCCCTGGTCGCGGCGAGCCGTGATGCGCGCGGCCGCCCGCTGCTGGCGCAGGCCGAGGCCTGCGGGCTCAGGCGCTGAGCATGCTCAGCAGCAGGGCGCGGGCCTTGAGCCAGTCGCGCCGCACGGTGCGTTCGGTCAGGCCCAGGGCCTCGGCGATCTCGCTTTCGCTGAGCCCGCCGAAGTAACGCATCTCCACCACCTGGGCCAGGCGCGGCTCGACCGCTTGCAGGGCGAGCAAGGCCTCGTGCACGGCCAGGGCCTCGGGCTCGGGTGCGGGGCCGGGCAGGGCGGCCAGGCTTTCGGTGTCCAGGCTGAGTGCGCCCTGGCCACCGCCGCGGCGCTCGGCCGCCTGCTCGCGCGCCAGGTCCACCACCACCGAGCGCATCACCCGCGCGGCATAGGCGAGGAAATGGCCGGGGCTGGCGAACTCGGGCGCCGCGGATGCCGGGGCGGCCTCGCTGCGCAGCAGGCGCAGATAGCTCTCGTGCACCAGGGCGGTGGTGTTGAGTTGAAGTTGGGCGGCGCTGGCCCGGCGCAGGCGGGCGCGGGCGATCAGCTTGAGTTCGCCGTAGAGCTGGGCGAAGCGCTCCGAGGCGGCGAGGTCTTGGTGCCCGGCCGCGGCCTCGTCGGGCTTCATGTGCATGGTTCTGCGCTCAAGGCCTGCAGCTGGGCGCTCAGCTCGGCCCACAGGGTTTCGGCGCCGGCTGGCCAGGGCTGGCCGGCCGCCAGGGCGGTTTCCAGCTGGCGCTCCAGTCGGCCGGCCAGGTCGCTGCTGGCTTCCAGGCCCAGGATCAGCAGCACGCTCTTGAGGCTGTGGGCCAGGCGGCGCACGGTGGCCAGCTCGCGGGCCGCACAGGCGCGTTCGCCCTCGGCGCGGTCCATGCTGAACTGCTGCAGGCTGGCCGCACGAAAGCCGCGGTAGAGCGCCATATCGCCGCCGAAATTGCGCTGGATGGCTTCCAGATCGGGCGAGGGCGGCGCGCTGGGGGTGGTTACGGTGTCGAGGCCGGTGCGTGCGGGCGGTGCCGCTGGCAGATCCAGCGTCAGCGGCGCCGGGCCCAGGGCTTCTTCCACGCAGGCTTCCAGCTCGGTCACCGAGCAGGGCTTGAACAGCATGCGCTCCACGCCCAGCGCCTGCAGCTGGCTG
>JAIXSD010000634.1 GCA_027484885.1 Rubrivivax sp. | reverse complement strand
GAGCTTGCCCTGGCTCTGGTCGCCCGACATGGCCGAGACCGCGTCGCCCAGCGGATCGCGCACATTGCGTGCCACCACATTGATGCCGCTGTAGCCGGTCTTGCCGTCCTTGAGCAGCAGGCTGCCGGCGATGGAGCCGGTGCGCGCCAGGTAGTCGGCCGAGGGGTAGAGGTTGGAGATGCCTGCGATGTCGTCGGGCCGGTCCACCGTGCTCATCTCCTGCCCGATCGAGCGGCCCTTGGCCACGTTCTGCGGGTCGATGAAGGGGAACATGGTCTCGACCTGCTTGGGGTCGATGTGGCTGGCGGCCGGTCCGTTCAACCAGTGGTGCACCGGGGCCACGCAGCCGGGCACGCCGGGGTAGAGGTCGCGGTTGTAGGTCGGCTGACTCATGAAGGCGAGCTGGCCATTGACCTGCGAATGCGAGAGGTTGATCGCATGGCCGAACTCGTGGGTGAACACGCCGGCATAACGCGCACCCTTGAGGTCTGCCGGTGGTGCCGAGCGCTGGCCGATGGGCGGGTTCTCGTGGCTGACCATCCAGCCGTTCATCAAGGCGGTGGCCTTGACGATGGTCTCGGGGTAGCCGTCGCCGTCGCGGTCTTCGGCGATCTCGGGCATGGCGATGCCCAGCACCTGGTCGCGCGGCACGCCGAAGAAGTCTTCCAGCACCCGGCCGTCATCGTCGTAAATGACGTAGAAGCCGCCCTGGTTGTAATGGCCGTAGACCAGCTGGGCGCTGGCCGCGTCATTGACATCGCGGCCGATGCTGGGCACGGCGGTGAAGGGGGTGTACTGCGCCGGGTCGGTCTGGGCGCGCCAGGTCGAGGTGGCCACCGAGCTCCACTGCTGCAGCGCAAAAGCGGTGATGGCATTGGCCTGCTGGCCGTTCAGGAAGACGCTGCCGTCGTTCTTGCGCGTGAACACGCCGACATCGGTGTAGACCTTGATCGGGCCTTGTGTCGTGTCCCAGCGCAGGGGCTGCGGGTCACCGGGCTTGTCGGTCAGGTAGAGCGGGCCGGCGGCCTGGCTGCCGGCGGCCAGGAGCATCAGGGCTGCGAGCGCCGTGCGGCGCAGGGCTTGGCGTGAGGGGGGTGTGAAGAAGAGGGTGTTCATCAGCGCATCGCTCCCGTGGCCAGCCAGTTGTTCTTGACGGTGCGTTGCACCAGACCTTGCAAGGTGTTCAGGTCCACGCCACCGGCGCGGTTCTCCAGCATGCGGGCCTCGTTGCGGCGCAGCAGGCCCGGCGTCACTTCCAGGCCTTCGAACAGGCCGACGTTGTTGAAGCCGTTGGTGGCCTTGTTGCCGGTGATGGTCAGCTTGCCCTGGGCCAAGCCCACGGGGGTGCTGAAGCCCGAGCGGGCGGCCGGCTTGTTCATGAAGGCCATGACCTTCTCGCCCACCTGCCAGTTCGGCATGCCTTCGATCTTGGCCGGTAGCAGGTAGCGGCCATCGTCCATCTTGCGGGCGCGCAGCAGGCCGTACTGGCGGAAGGTGTAGGCGCTTTGCGGTGCCAGGGTCTTCTTGGCGCTGCTGCTGACCTTGAGCGTGATCTCGGTGTAGGGCAGGCCGTCCTGGATGCCGTCCTTCACGGCCGTGACCTGGCCGTTGACGATCAGGTCAGCGCGGCCGATCAGCTGGGCCAGGTTCTGGTTGGGCAGCTGGGTGGCCTGGGCTGCTTGCGGCAGCAGCAGGGCCAAGCCTGCGATCAGGGCCAGGCCGGCGCCAAGGCGCGCGCTCCCGGCCAGGGGGCTGTGGTTCATGGGGGAATCCTCCGTTGCGGTTCGGTGCTTGCCAGCCTGGGCCGGGGCGGCCCAGTGCATACCCGCACCTTATCCAGCGGGGTCGGGGCCCACCCCCCCCGCCGCGGGTGGTGGGGTGGCCGCCGCCCACCCGGGAAAACCTGAGCCCCCGGGTGCGTGCCGGGCACCGCTCTGGTGCAAAGTGGCGCAGCAGGAGGGCGGATTGGGGCGGACTGGGGCTGCCCCCAAGGGTTTTGGAGGCCCGGCCGGACCCCCGGGGTGGGGGCTTTGCCTGAGGCGGTAGACCCGGGGCTGCCCCTAGACTTTGGCCATGAAGTTCGAGCTGTGCGATGAGGAGTTGGCCGGGCTGGAGCAGGAGCTGGAGGACGCCGGCGGCCTGGCCCGTTTGCAGGCCCTGGCCGAGATGGCCTGGCATCTGCGCCAGCGCGACAGCCTGCGCGCCCTCAAGCTGATTGCCGAGAGCGAGCGCCGCCTGGCCATCGCCCAAGCCGCAGGCAAGCCCCTGCCGCCGCCGCTGGCTGCGCGTTTGGGCCTGCGCCTGGCCCTGGCGGCCAGCGAGATTGCCGTGCATTTCTGCCGTTTGGACGAAGCCCACACCCAGCTGCGCCGGGCCCGCGCCTGCCTGCTTGGCCTGAGCGAAGCCGATTACGCCTGGGCCGTGGGTGACTGCTGGCTGGTCGAGGCGGCCCTGGCCAAGGCCAGCGGCGAGCGCAGCCGGGAGCTGCAGGCCTTGCGCCAGGCCGAGGCGGTCTGCGCCGCCAGCGGCGATGCCCAGCGCGCCGGCATTGCCCGCGGCGTGGCCTGCAGCGAGTTCAGCATCAGCCAGTCGGCCGATGAACACGCGCCGGCGTCCTGCGCCGGCCCGGTCGCCGGCGGCCCGGCGGCCGAAGCCTGGCAGCTGGCGGCCCAGGCCTTTCCTTTGTGCCTGCGCGAGCCGGCCACGGCGGCTGGTTTGTTCCTGCGCGCGGCCGAGCTGGCGCGTGGCATGGGCATGCGGCGCTTTGTCTGCATCGTCACCATGAATGCCGGCAATGCCTGGCTGGAGCTTGGTGACCTGAACAATGCCGCCAGCTGCTTCGAGCAGGCGGCCGAGCTGGCCGCGCGCACCGGCTGGCCGGTGCTGATGGGCACCAGCCAGACGCAGATCGGTCGGGTGCTGCGCCATCTGGGCCGCTTCGAGGAAAGCCAGACCGTGCTGCACGAAGCCCTGGCCCTGCTGCGCGTGGCGCCGCCCGGCACCATCAAGGCTTTTGCCTGCAGCGAGCTGGCCCTGACCCTGCTGTCCCTGGGCCAGGCGCCGGCCTCGGTGGCGGTGATGGACGAGGCCATCGCCCTCTACCGCGCCGCCCAGTCGAATGTGAACCTGGCCCTGAACCTGGTGCGCCAGGCCCGCGCCCAGGCCCAGCTGGGCGCCACCGAGGCGGCTCTGGCTGCGGCCAGCGAGGCGCAGGCGCTGATCGAACGCTTTGGCTACACGGCCCTGGCGGTCGAGCTGGCCGAGGCCCTGGCCGAGGTGCACCGCCACGGCGGCGCCAAGCTGCCGCCGCCGCCCGGCATGACCG
>JAIXSD010000599.1 GCA_027484885.1 Rubrivivax sp. | reverse complement strand
GGCTCCAGGCCGGCTTCGCGGGCGATCATGCCCTTGGTGCGGCGCTTTTGCTTGTAGGGCAGGTAGAGGTCTTCCAGCTCCTGCTTGGTCGGCGCGGCGAGGATGGCGGCTTGCAGCTCGGGCGTGAGCTTGCCCTGCTCTTCGATGCTCTTGAGCACGGCGGCGCGGCGGTCTTCCAGCTCGCGCAGATAGGCCAGGCGGGCCTCGATCTCGCGCAGCTGGCTGTCGTCCAGCCCGTCGGTCACTTCCTTGCGGTAGCGGGCGATGAAGGGCACGGTGGCGCCGCCATCGAGCAGCTCCACGGCGGCGTTGATCTGGGCCGGGCGAACGCTCAGTTCGGCGGCAATTTGAAGCAGGATCTTGTCCAAAACGTCGGCGAGGCAGTCAAAACAGGAAGCGGCGGAGTGTGCCACAGGGGCCTGGCGGCAGCCGCGCCGCGTTCCCGACCGGCGATTCACCGACCCGGCCCGGGCCCAAACGCGCGGCGCCAGCAAACGTCACACTTTTGCGCCATATTGCGGGGCGAATCACCGCCACCCGGCCGCCTGCGTGCGGGCCGCACCTGTCCACCTCAGCCCTCCTCAGCCCAAAGCCACCATGATGCTCAACACCCTCCGTCACCTGCCCCGCACCGGCCTGATGGCCTGCATGACCGCCGGCCTCGGCCTGTTCAGCGCCGCTGCGGCCCAAGCCCAGGCCTTTGACACCGCGCGCATCTACGGCGCCGCGCCCGAGCGCGACGGCGGCCGCATCGGCCTGGTCGCACTGGCCGGCCATGCCTACCAGGGCTCGAAGAAAAGCCGCGCCATGCTGCTGCCCAGCCTGGACTACCAGTGGAGCAATGGCTGGTTTGCCGGCACCAGCAATGGCCTGGGCTTGAATTTCTCCAAGCAGGCGCAGTTCAGCTACGGCCTGCGCCTGACGGCCGATTTCGGCCGCGATGAAGACCGCTCGCCGGCCTTGCGGGGCATGGGCGACATCGAATTCCGCCCCGAGATCGGTGGCTTCTTCAATTACAGCCCCAGCCAAAGCCTGGCCCTGACCAGCTCCTTGCGCTACGGCTCCGGTCAGGACCGCAAGGGCTTGCTGCTCGATCTGGGCGTGGCCCACCAGATCCCGCTGGATGCGAGCTGGCGCCTGGGCGTGGGCGCCGCCCTGACCCTGGCCAACCGCGAGGCCCTGCAGAGCTACTTCGGCGTCAGCGCGGCCCAGGCGGCGAGCAGCGGCTATGCGCCCTACGCCGTCGGCGCCGGCTTGCGCGATGTGCGGGCCAACGCCTCGCTGACCCACATCCTCAGCCCGCGCAGCAGCGTGACGGCGGGCTTGTCGGTCAGCGCCCTGCAGGGCGATGCCAAGAACAGCCCGCTGACGCATCAGAAAACCAGCGTCAACGGACTGGTGGCTTTCGGCTACTTGTTCTGACCCAGCACGCGGCGGCGCTGCACCAGCCCGAGGCCCAACAGCCCCGCCAGCGACATCGCCAGCGCGCCGGGCTCGGGCACGGCGCTGACCTGCAGGCTGCCTCGCCAGTCGATGGGCAGATTGCTCGCCGCTTGGGCATAACCCAGGCCCAGGTTGAGGTCGCCCTCGGGGCTGCTGATCTGCAACCAGGCCTCGCCCGCGCCCAGCAGCTCGAACTGCAGCGCCCCCAGGTTCAGCCAGGATTGACCGGCCGCCGAGACACCCGGGAAGTTCGACGCGCCGATCTCGCCGGGGCGCAGAAAGCCGCTGTCATCGCTCCAGCCTTCGGCCGCCGCAAAGCCCTTGAAGCGCAGCTGGCTGGGGTCAAAGTCGAGCTTGAAGCCGTTGAACAAGAACACATCGTCGGCGGCGCGGCCGGCGAAGGGCTGGTCCAGACGGATGGCCACGTTCAGGGTCTGGCCCTGCTGCGCCTCCACGGGCAGCTCCAGGCGCAGCAGCGGCTCTAGCGGCAGGCCGGTGGGTGTGATGGCACTGGCCGCGAATGTCTGGGCTGAAGCCAGGGACGAAGCCAGCAGGCCGGCGGCGCCCAGCAGGCTGGCCGCCAGGCTCGGGGCGCCGAATTTCAAGAAGGTGTTCGGTGTGCGTGTCATGGTCATGTTCCTGCGTGGGGTGATCAGGGCTTTTGCTGGCGGAAGATGTCGAACCAGGCGCGGTAGTCGGCCTGGGTGATGCAGCTGTCTGCATCGAAGTTGGCCAGGGGCTGGTAGCGGCTGTCACCAGCGCAGGCGCCCATGGCGGCGCGCTGGGCCTCGCGGTCGGCGGCGTCGATGCGGCCATCGCCGTTGATGTCGCCGCGCTTGAGCAGGCGCAGGGCCAGGCGCGGCGCCGCTTCCTCGTAGCCATCGTTCAAGAACAGGCCGAAGAAGTACTCACCCTCGGGGAAGTTGGCCAGGCTGAAGCTCTGGCCGCCAGCCGGCGCGGCCACATAGTTCCACTTCAGCGAGCCCGGGCCGCCAGGCACCATGCCCTTGCGGTAGAAGCCCAGCCAATGCTTGTTGCCGGCCGGCAGGCCTTGCCAGCTCAGGTTGATGCTGTCGCCGATGCGGGAAACGCTGGCCGAGGCGCTGAAGCGCACCGGGTTGACCGGCGGCGGCGTCGGCACCAGCACCGGTGGCGAATCCTGGGCCTGGGCCAGGCCGTTGAGCACCGGGTCGGTGTAGTCCAGGCCTGCCCCCTCGACATGGCCGGCCAGGCGGCGCCAGTACAGGCTCTCGCCTTCCAGGGTCACGCCCAGGTCGTACCAGCCGCGGCTGGCTTCCACGCTCAGGGTTTCGCTGTGGTTCTGGCCCGGCTGCAGGCTCAAGCTCAGCAAGCGGCCTTGGCCGTAGGCCAGATCCGCCAGCTGCAGGCGCAGGACCTGGCTGCTGCTGTTGCTGAACTGCAGACGCAGGCTGCGGCTGGCCGGATCCTCACGCAGACTCACCTCCAACTGGCGCGCCGCGCTGCCCAGCGCACCGCTGAACTCGCGCACAAAACCGTTCTGGCCATGGACCTTGAGCTGGTAGCTGTCACCGCTCCAGTTCCAGACCTCGCGCTCGACGCGGCTGCCGGCGGCCAAGGTGTAGTGCCAGGGGCCGTCGTTGCGCAGGGCCGAGTAGACGATGAAGGGCTCGGCCACCGTGCCGCCATTGCCGAAGCTCAAAGCGAACTGGCGGGCCGTGCCCTGCACGGCGCCATCCACCTCGGCAAGGTAGGGCATGGGGCAGGCCGGGCGCGGCTGGCCGGTGCTCACCTGCTCCTGGCGCGGCAACACCTGGGTGGCCGGCGGCCAGGCCGGCGCCGTGGCGTCGTACTTGGGGTACTCGGCCGTGCGCGGCACGCCCGCGGGCCAGGTCTTGTTCGGCTCGTCGAAGTTGAAAACGCTGAGCAGGTCGCCACAGACCGCGCGGCGCCAGGGCGAGATGTTCGGGCACTGCACGGCCGCACGCGCCAGGCCCTTGCCCTGCACCAGCCACTCTTCGAGGAAGCGGATCTGCGAGGTGTGGTCGAAGAGCTGGGAGTTGACGCGCCCGCCCTTGCTCCAGGGCGAGATCACCAGGGTCGGCACGCGCGGGCCCAGACCGATCGGCTCGCTGCCGTTGTAGACCTCGCCCTGCAAGCTGTTGGCCACCGTGCTGCGGCCGCGGCCGGCGTCCATGGGCGGCACGTTCGAGGGCATGTGGTCGAAGAAGCCGTCGTTCTCGTCGTAGGTGATGATGAGCACGGTCTTGGCCCAGACCTCGGGGTTGTCGACCAGGGCGGCCAGCAGGCGGGCGCTGAAGTTCTCGCCGGCATTGGGCGTGGGCGAGGGATGCTCGCAGTACTCGGTCGGCGCGCAGATCCAGGACACGGCCGGCAGGCGGCCGGCGCGCACATCGGCGGCAAAGTCATCGATCAGCCACTGGCCGGTGGTTTGCGCGGCATTCGAGGCGTTCGAGCCCGGGGCCATGGCGCGGCACTTCTGGTACAGCGGCGATTCGGGCGTCAGCTTGCGGCC
>JAIXSD010000241.1 GCA_027484885.1 Rubrivivax sp. | reverse complement strand
TGTTCGTGGCGCTGGGGATGGTGGTCATGCAGCTTGGGCGACCGGGGCCGCCTTGTCTCCTGAGTCGCCCACCGCGAGCCCCTCGGTGCCAGGCGTGGTGCCGGGCGTGGCTTGCAGCGTGGCAATGATGCGATCGTGTACCCGGTCGAGCAACCGGTTGCGGGCGGCATCATACGCCCGGTTCAAAGCGTTCTCGAAAGCGAAGGCGTCGGCCGAGCCATGGCTCTTGAACACCAGGCCACGCAGGCCCAGCAGGGCCGCGCCGTTGAAACGCCGGTGGTCCACGCGGCCTTTGAAGCGCTTGAGCACCGGCATCGCCAGGGCCGCGGCGGCCTTGCTGATCCAGCTGCGACCGAACTCCTCGCGGATGATGGTGATGATCATGGTGGCCAGGCCTTCGGCCGTTTTCAGCGCGACGTTACCGACAAAACCATCGCACACCACCAGGTCGACGGTGCCCTTGAAGATGTCATTGCCTTCCACATTGCCGTGGAAGTTCAGCTGACCGGCGGCAGCCGCCGCACGCAGCAATTCACCCGCACGCTTGATGGTCTCGCTGCCCTTGATCACCTCTTCGCCAATATTGAGCAGGCCGACACGCGGCTCGGGTTTGCCGTCCACCGCCGCGACCAGGGCACTACCCATCAGGGCGAACTGCAGCAGGTGCTCGGCCGAGCAATCGACATTGGCGCCCAGGTCCAGCATGGTGGTGTAGCCGCCAAGCTGGTTGGGCATGACCGAGGCAATGGCCGGGCGATCGATGCCATCCAGGGTCTTGAGCAAATAACGCGAGACCGCCATCAGGGCGCCGGTGTTGCCGGCCGACACACAGGCATCGGCCAGGGGCAAGCCGCCGTCGGCCGACTTGAGCTGGCTGATGGCCACGCGCATGGACGAATCCTTCTTGCGGCGCAGCGCCACCTCGACAGGGTCGTCCATGGTCACCACTTCACTGGCGGGCACGATGCGGCAGCGTGGCCATTGGGCAGCTGCAGCCAGGGCATCGGGCAGGCCCACCAGCAGCAGTTCGGCCTGCGGATGCTTGGCGAGGAAGGCCTCACAGGCCGGCAAGGTGATGGACGGCCCATGGTCGCCACCCATGCAATCGACAGCCAGGCGCACCCGGGCCAAAGGCTCGGACACGGACACCGCGGGCTGGGCGGGCAGACGGGAATCGACAGAAGACATCACAGCAACCCAGGTGAAAGCCGGCCAGAGAAAAACGGCCGGACACGAAAACTCAGGCCGTGCAGCGCCTTCGCGCACGCACACCCGAGTGGATCAAGCCAATATGTCAGGCCATGCGGTCTCTTGCCAACGGTGGAAACACCGCGCAACAGAGCCCGCAGAAAACACAAAAACCCGGCACTGCAACAAGGCACAGGCCGGGAATTCGTGATCACAGCAGATCGTGAGATCAACGCGCCGCCTGGGGCGGGCGCGTCAGTCGAAATCGATCAGGCGTCAGCCTTGGTCTTCAGGACCTTGCGGCCGCGGTAGAAGCCGGTGGGGCTGATGTGGTGACGCAGATGCACTTCGCCGGTGGTCGGCTCGATGGCAGTACCCGGGGTGACCAGGGCATTGTGCGAACGGTGCATGCCACGCTTGGAAGGCGACTTCTTGTTTTGCTGAACGGCCATGAAATTCTCCTAAGGCTCCGGTGATTGAGGCGCGGCGGTCTGGATTTGCTGAAGCGACTCGCTCCAACTCTCCACGCAGACCTGCGACCTGCACACCCCGGGCGCCGCGATTGCTGTGTACACAAGCGTCGCGAGCATCAAGCGCACCATGCGCCAGCGGTTTGCAAGCACTGCAGCCAAGCTGGCCCGCACTCACGGCACGCTACTTTGATTCTCGGACCGGGGAAAGCCCGCGATTGTAGCACCGTTGGCGCCAAGACTCAAATCCGAGCCCACAATCCCGCCGGCGAAGGCGCACGGACGCGGGCCCGTTCCGTCATTTTTTCTTCAATGCAGCCAGGGCCGCAAAAGGATTGGGGCGCTCGGACGAGGCCGCTTCTTCCTCGCTCAACTCCGCCACGCCCGCCGGCACTTCCAAGGGCTTCGGACATTGTTCGTGACGCGGCACCAAGGGCAGCGACAAGAGCAATTCATCCTCCACCAATTCCTGCACGTCGAGATTGCGCGTCAGCACCAACAGCTCTTCTTCACTCTCGATGTCCTGCTCGGCGGCCTCCTGCTCATCGCGCACAAAGCGATAGGAGCGCTCCAGGCTCATCGATTCCTGCACCGGCTGCAAGCAGCGCTGGCAGGTCATGCTCACTTCGGCCGAGGCCTCCAGGTGCAACCAAGTTTCAACGGCACCGCCGCTGAGCTCCCGCCGCTCACCGTGCAAAGACCACTGCACCGCAGGCCAGGCGGCCACCGGTGTCTCGGGCGCCGCCACATCGGCCAGGCGACTCAGCTGCGAAGCCGGCCACTCACCCTGCAGGCTGCCCGCATCCCGGGCAAAGGCCGGAACGTCCAATTTTCGTGAGTCAAATTCATGCGCTTTCATGGCCGCAAGTGTACGAGGCCGGCCTCAGTGCCAGCACTGCGGCAGCAGCACCGAGCCAGCCAATGCGAAAATCCGGCCATGCACACACCCTCCGCCGCACCGGCACCCCGCCCCCTGATCCTTGCCTCCACCTCGCGCTACCGGCGCGAACTGCTGGAACGGCTGCGCCTGCCCTTTGCCGTGCAGTCCCCCGAGGTGGATGAAACCCCGCTTCCCGGCGAAGCACCCGCGGCACTGGCTGGGCGCCTGTCTCTGTCCAAAGCACAAGCGGTCGCCCGACTGAACCCCAAGGCCATCGTGATCGGCTCCGACCAGGTTGCCGATCTGAACGGCAGCCCCATCGGCAAACCAGGCAACCACGAGCGCGCGGTCGAACAACTGCGCCGCATGAGCGGCCACAGCATCGTTTTTCAAACCGGGGTGGCCGTGGTCTGCCAGGCGAGCGGTTTTGCCCAGCAAGACCTGGCCCCGGTGCACGTTCGCTTTCGCGAACTGAGCGACCTTGAGATTGAAACTTATCTGCGCACCGAGCAGCCCTACGACTGCGCCGGCAGCGCCAAATCGGAAGGACTGGGCATCAGCCTGCTGTCGGCCATCGAGTCGGACGACCCCACCGCGCTGATCGGCCTGCCACTGATCCGCACCAGCGCCCTGCTCCGCGCCGCAGGCCTGGACCCCCTGCAAGCCCTCGCCCAAAGCCTGGCAGTCGGAGCCAGCAAATGAGCCCACACAACAACAAGAAGGGCCGCCTCTACCTGATCCCCAACACCCTGGACTTTGGCGTCGAGGGCGCAGCGGTGCCGCTCAACGAGGTTTTGCCGCAGCAGGTGATTGCCACCGCCGCCCGCCTCGGCCACTGGGCCGCCGAAAGCGCCAAAACCACCCGCGCGTTCTTGAAGCGGGTGGACGAGGTCTGCCCGCTGGCGCAGCCCCTGCAAAGCCTGGAGATCAAGGAGCTGCCACGCCCACCCAAAGGCCGGGGCGGCGATCTGGTCAACCAGAACCAGGCCTGGCAAGCCCTGCTGGCGCCCGCGCTGGCCGGGCATGATATGGGCCTGATCTCGGAGGCCGGCCTGCCCGCTGTGGCCGACCCCGGCGCTCTGCTGGTTGCCGCCGCGCATGATGCCGACATCGAGGTGCTGCCCCTGAGCGGCCCCAGCTCCCTGCTGATGGCCTTGTCGGCCAGCGGCTTGAACGGCCAGAGCTTTGCGTTTGTCGGCTACCTGCCCGTGGAGGCGCCCGCGCGCGCCGCGCGCATCAAGGAGCTGGAAGCCTTGTCCGGCCGGCAGCAGCAGACCCAGCTGATGATCGAAACACCCTACCGCAACTCCGCCCTGCTGCACGCCTTGCTGAGCAATTTGCGGCCACAGACCCGGTTGTCCATCAGCTGTGGCCTCAGCCTGGCTCAAGGCTGGACCCGCAGCGCCAGCGTGGCCGATTGGCGCAGCTCGGGCGAGGGCCTGCCGGACAAAGTACCCGCGGTGTTCGCCATCCTGGCCTGAGGCTCACACCACGCGCGGCAGCAAGCACTCCCAACACAACAAACGGCGCCTCGTGGGCGCCGTTTTTTACTCTCAAACTCAGCCCGCTTTGCCAGCCAGCCGAGCCGCGCAAAGCGCGCGAGCCCTCAAGACTCCAGCGAAGCCGCCGGCGCCTTGGCACCGAACAAGGCCGCCACCTTCTTCTTTGGCTTGATGTTGCTGGAGACGCTGCGCGGCGCGGCAG